>JBKJNG010000278.1:0-12543 GCA_046596065.1 Phnomibacter sp.
GCTGCCGCGGGCCATGTGGTCGAGTGCTGAAAGGTTAGAGAAACCCGGCGAGCGGAACTTGATCCGATACGGCGTGGTGCCGCCTTCACTAACAATAAAAACACCAAACTCGCCACGGGCAGTTTCTACCCTGGTATAAAATTCACCCTTGGGTAATTTCAAAACAGCCTTTGTTTTTGCCTGGAAATCTCCTTCGGGAATATTCTCAATCAATTGTTCGATGATGCGGATGCTCTGGTGCATTTCCCGCATTCTGACCATGTACCGGGCAAATGAATCACCGCCGGTTTCGAGTATTTCATCGAATTCTACTTTACTGTAAAAATCGTATGGATACAGCTTGCGGATATCGCAACTAACGCCGCTTCCCCTTGCCGTTGGGCCGGTACAACCGTAGGAAATAGCATCCTCCGGTGAGAGATATCCGACATTTTTCATGCGATTTTGAAAGATGATATTGCCGGTCACCAGCTCATCGTATTCACCAATTTTTCTTTTGAACAGCACGATGAACTCTTTTACCTTTTGCTGGAAGGTTGGGTGAAGATCCGCCGCCACGCCACCGGGAACCATATAGTTCATGGTAAGGCGTGCGCCGCAGGTGGCTTCCATAATATCGTTGATAGTTTCTCTTTCGCGGAAAGCATGGAAAAAAGGCGTGAAGGCACCTAGGTCCATGGCCATGGCTCCCCACCACAATTCATGCGAGGCAATGCGGGTTAGTTCATCCATGAGTACGCGGATCACTTGTGCACGTTCCGGAACTTCTATCTGCAAACCTTTCTCTACACAGAGCGCACAAGCGTGGTTGTTAATGTGTGCCGACAGGTAATCCATGCGGCTGGTAACATAGATAAACTGGCGGTAACTCAGGCTCTCGCACATTTTTTCGATGGAGCGATGGATATAGCCAAGATGCGGTTCAACTTTTTTGATTGTTTCGCCGTTAAGCGTAATAACGAGGTGCAATACACCATGCGTGGCTGGATGTTGCGGGCCAACATTTATCACAAGATCACCGGAGGGCTCACCCATTTCCTGGGAAATTGCTATCGTTTCATCTTTTACTATTTCGGTATATCTGAACATCAGTTTATCTGTATGGTGGCTTTCGTTTTTACTCAGTTGAATCAGAGTTTGATCATGTTGATGGGGTCTTCAAAATCTTTCCGAAGCGGCCATCCAACAAAATCATCTGTAAGAATCAAACGTCGCAGATCGGGATGATTCAGGAAGCGAACACCAAACAATTCGTATTGTTCCCGCTCATGCAGTTCGGCGGTGCGCCAAATATCACAAACGGTCTCAATGGCAGCATCGCTTCTATCAAGATTGGCCTTTATGACGAGGTTATGCCGGAATTTGGTTGACGTAAGGTGATAAACCATGGTAAGATGTGTTTTCCAGTCGATACATGTAACGCAGAACAGGTAATCAAACTGGCATCCGGCGGCATAGCGCAACTGGCTGGCCAGTTTTTTCCATGATCCTGGTGGGATAGTCGACGTCAAAAACTCACCCGCTTCATCGAATGTTGCTTTGGACATTGTTGCTGAAATGATCGTTTTTAAATCTTCTGTTTCCATTTTAAGTTGACAAGTTGACGAGTAGACAGGATAATTCACGACTCACGATTCACGGCTCACGCATCTGCTCTCGCGTTAAACCGCTTTTTATCTTTCCTTGCAGCGTTATCAAAGCATGCAGCAAAGCCTCGGGCCTTGGCGGACAACCGGCTACATACACATCAACCGGTATTACGTGATCGGCGCCTTTTACAACGGAGTAAGTATTATAGAAAAAGGGACCACCGCTGATAGCGCAGGCCCCCATTGCAATTACATATTTCGGATCCGCCATTTGATCGTACAGCCTTTTAAGCACCGGCGCCATTTTATTTACAATGGTTCCTGCTATAATAATGACATCGGCCTGCCTGGGTGTGGCCCGGGCAACTTCAAAACCAAACCTTGAAAAATCGTATTTGGCAGAAGCAACAGCCATCATTTCGATACCGCAGCAACTGGTGGCAAACGTAAGCGGCCACAATGAATTGGAACGTGCCCAGTTGACGAGGTCGTCAATTTTGCTGAGTACAATGCCGCCACCGGGAGTATCGTGAATGTCGCCGGGAAAGGGAATATTGCCAACTTCAGCCGGAGGAAAAACACCGGTTATTGCGGAATTTGCAGGATCATCTGCAGAGCCTGATTGTGAAGGAATATTGTTGACTATTTCATTTTCCATAGATCGCTTTCGTTTTTAAGCCTGGCTTTCACAGGTTGTGGATATTACATCCATTTTAATGCACCCTTTTTTTGCGCATATAAAAAACCCATGAACAATATAAACAGGAAGATACCAGCTTCAATCAAAGCAGGCATGCCTATTTTTTTTACAACCACCGCCCACGGGTACAAGAATATTAATTCAACGTCGAAAATTAAGAAAATGAGGGCAAACAGGTAGTAACCGACGTTAAATTGGATCCAGGTTTTACCTATTGTTGGGATACCACATTCATAAGGCAGTCCTTTTTGTGGGTTTTTACTACCCGTTACAAAAATTTTTGCAATGGCTATACCGCCTGCGGAAAAAGCAAGTGCAGCGCCAATGAGCGGAAGCAACAATGATGGACCCATTAGTAACGATTGAGGTCGGTTTTTTTCGGTTGGTAAAAGTTGGCTCTTAATTGTTCAAATAGGCTGACTCCTATTAGCGGACCATGTGATTAAAGTCATGTACAGGAAACCATACCAGTAAACCGGCTTTATATCACATTTATATTTGCGCCATGCAGTTACAGGCAATCAACACCAGGGCTATCAGCAAAAGCGATGATGCGGCTATCGCGATGATCATACGTAGTAGTTTAAAAGAATTTGGCGCTAATCATCCGGGTACTGTTTATTATGACGACAGTACTGATCATTTAAGCGACGTGTTCAGGCAGGCAGGCTCTTTCTATTTTGTTGTGGAAACAGGAGGCGAATTGCTGGGTGGTGCTGGCATTTATCCCACCGAAGGTTTGCCGGATGGTGTTTGTGAGCTGGTGAAAATGTACCTGGCGCCAGCTGCCCGTGGGTTGGGACTTGGCAAGCAACTAATGGAGAAATGTTTAAATACCGCCAGGGAGTTTGGTTACAAACAGGTTTACCTGGAAACGATGCCGGAGCTGGTAAAAGCCGTACCGATGTATGAAAAATTCGGCTTTACCTATTTAGATGGGGCCATGGGAAACAGCGGGCATTTTGGATGCGCTATACATATGCTGAAAACTTTGTAGCTGTTTTTAATCACAGAGATCACAAAGAAAATTCGGCCCAAAGACACACAAAGACATGTTGAAATATATTGACTATTATCGATATAAAAAGAAAATCCAGCAACGTTTCTGCTGCGGGATTTTCTTACTAACTTACTCACCACTGGCCAATCACACCTCGCTATTAATAATGATGATGGTGTTGTTTTGAAACAAATTCATCCACACTCATTAATTCTTCTTTATAATTACCAACCTGTGTTTCAGCATAGCCAAATACCTTATTCGTAAGCATTTGGTGGTAGGTCTGGTCGATGTATTTTTTATCTTTCATCATGCGATCAACGTATGCATCCAGCCAGCTTGTGCTTTCATCCAGGGTTGTGATTCCCATGTGCCCCATCATTTGTTGTTTTGCAAATGCACGCAATTCTTCAGGCTCAATGGCAAGCTGGTTTTCTTCTATAAGCCTGTCGCTGATCAGGTTCCATTTTAAAGAGTTGATGAAACCCGGATATTCGGCTTCAGCTTCTTCAGCTGTTTTTGGCTTTTCGCCACCGGTTTGTAACCAGCGTTTCAAAAATCCTTCAGGGAAATCGATTTGGGTTTTGTCTAACAGGTAATGAAAAATTTCATCATGCACCTGTCCCTGACCCTGCTGTGACCAATAGCCATCAATATCAGCTTTAACCGCTTCGCCAAAAGCTGCTTCAGTGGTTATGCTTTTGCCGGGGAATAGTTGCTCATAGAACTCTTCGTTCAGCTCTTTCTTTTCTACAAAACCTATTTTGGTTACGGTAAGGCGGAAAGATTTCTGAAGCGCATCTTCTGTTTCAGCCAGCCCAAGGTCGCTGGTTACCCATTCCCGTTCTTTGGGTTCAAAAGCTTCCTCCAGTTTTACCACGATAGAGTCGCCTTTTTTAAGGTCGCTTAATTGCGGGCGAATCGATTCGGCAAAATAATTAACCAGCAGGCTGTTATCTTTTGTAACGCCACCTTCAACCGCATTGCCTTCGGCATCTACTTCGGTAAAAGTTAGGTTCAGCACACATTGGTCGTTCTCAACGGCGTCGAGGTCTTTCATATTGCCGTAGCGGGTTTGCAGGCGGCTGATTTCTTCTTCCAGCATTTCCGGCGTTACTTCCACTTTGCGGCGGGCAATGATGGCTGCTTTCAAATCTGCAACCTGGTAAGTTGGTTTAAGACCAATTTCAAAACTAAAACTGTATTCGCCGGGCTGGTTCATGTCCATCTGGCGCAGTATATTACCATTATCTTCGGAAGGCAATGGCTGGGCAAATATTTCTGGCTTTTCCTGCTCGAGGTATCCATTGATTTCTTTTTCAACGGTGCGCAAAACTTCTTCGGTAAAAACACTGCTACCATACATTTTTTTAACTACCTGCATGGGTACCATGCCGGGGCGAAATCCTGGTATTTTAGCCTGTTTGGTGTAATTTTTAATCGCTTTCTCAAACGCCGGGTAGTAATCTTCTTTCGTTAACTGCACCGTTATCTTATCTGTAAGCAGTGCTTCATTTTGCCTTGAAACTGTAGCCATAATTATTGTTTAAATACCAAATAATAAATTCTTAATCCCAAAAGCCGGTGTGGCTGCTGCTGCTGCCATTCCGGAACTCCGAAACCAAAACAATGGCATTTTTTGGGGCGGCAAAGGTAGCGGAATATGGTATCGGTTAATCATGTGGCTGGTATCAAAAAAATGCCGCAATAAAGCTTTACTTCAGCATACCTGTTTATTTGTAAAGATGATTACATCACTTTAACACCAACCGCATCCAAAGTAACCTCGGTTTTTGGTGTCGTAATAGCATCTATTTCAGCTTTTGTTTTACCGGCGTCTTCAGCATAATGCTGCAGCATTTTAACGGAAGTTGTGGTTTTGGTAGCCGTTCCGAGTATGTAAACCGCTTTACCATCAATGTCTTTGGGAACGGTAAATTCATGGTCTTTCATTTTTATCATAATGCCATCTTCAGAACCATCATCCAGGCGCAGCCAGCAACCTTCGCGTTTACAAACCTCTTTAACGGTACCTTTTACAACACCTGTCCACAGCGCCTTTTTCTCCATAGTTTTCGTAAGCTTTTCAGTGTCCAGCGCTTTTTTTGTGGCAACAGGTTTTCCATAATTACTGCCATTCTGTGCCATCGCAAATGTTGAAGAGGCAATTAATACCAATAATAAATACACATGCTTCATAAGAAAAAATTAGAAAGTAAATTTAAACACACGCTTGTTAAGTAAAATAACAATAGTTGAAAAGGCTTAGCCGGGCAGGTAATATTAAGGAAGTATTACCGCGTTATGATGAGTTGAGATGTTTGTGTTAAGCGCAGAAATATTGCAGTTATTTAATCAAATGCCCCCCGGAAACTGGCGTGATTTGTTTAATTCTATTGCAGGCTGTATGCACAAACCCGCGAATTAAACTGGTACAGGAATCGGAGAAAGGAGCGTAAAAACAGGATGAGAAAGTATTCCCGACCTGCAGCCGGGCTAATACGGCATGCCTGGTTCTCTTCGTATTTGTTAGGAAAACTATGCGAACTGAATTTATTTGCTTGTTATCATACGAATATAATTAGCCCTTTCGTATGCCGTAGGGTCGGCTATATTCTGCTGGCTTAACAAGCCTCTGAAATCTTCCACGTCTAAAAAGCCCATCCGGTACATCCAGATATCAAGGTCTTTGTGCATTGTTTTTAAATACCCGATACCATGTTTATACAAGGCTGAAGCAGTCATTGTTACATCGGCACCTGCCAGTATATATTTAATAATTTCTGTTGCACTGTTTACACCAGTGGTTGCCGCAAGTGATATGGGCAAACGACCATAAAGCATAGCAATCCAAAGTAATGGCAATCTTATTTCGGTTGGTTCGCTGTACTGAAGGTTCGACAGGATCTTAAGCGTGTCAATATCGAAATCGGGCTGGTAAAAACGATTGAATAATACCAGGCCATCGGCGCCTTCTTTTTGCAGCCGGGCGGCCATATTGCCCATGGCGCTGAAGTACGGGTTCAATTTTACAGATACAGGGATGCTGATGGAATTTTTTACC
Source organism: Phnomibacter sp. (assembly GCA_046596065.1). Taxonomy (GTDB): domain Bacteria; phylum Bacteroidota; class Bacteroidia; order Chitinophagales; family Chitinophagaceae; genus Phnomibacter. The sequence goes on from JBKJNG010000278.1 coordinate 6,354, forward strand.
TGGTTAATGATGTTCAGGTAACGATGTTCCACCGCAGCGCCTGAAATTTCGAGGTCTCCGGGGATAAAAAAGATGTTGACTTCCAGTGCATCGGCACCGGCATCCTCCATCTGTTTGGAGTAATCTATCCAGCCCGAAACGCTGATGCCATTCAGGCTGGCGATAATGGGAATATCTACACGCTGTTTCGCCAGCCTGATTTTTTCAAGATATTCATCTGTGCCCGAATGATATTCATCGAGGTCGGGGAAGAAATCACTTGCCTCGGCAAATACATCGGTTGTATGCCGTAATACATTTTGAAAACGGGCTGTTTCCAGTCTTATCTGTTCTTCAAACAATGAATGCATTACCACCGCTCCTGCGCCGGCATCTTCCATTTTTACAATGTTCTCTGTTTCTTCAGAGAGCGTGCAGGCCGATACCACGATTGGCGAGGTCAGCTGCAGCCCCAGATAGTTTGTTCGAAGTTTCATATAGCATCTTTAATCGTGAATAGTGAGCGGTAAGCGTCAAACGTGAAAAGTCAATTAATCACACTCAAATTTTTTTTCAGCGTCTACAAGTTTGCGACGTTTGCTTTTCACCCTCTTACCTTATAAACCTATCAACTTTTTCAACCTTGCATCATGCGATCGGTACAAAATCACTTGCTGGCGATGTGGCCAATTCCTCGTAATTCTTCCAGCGAAGGTTTACAAGTTCCTGTCCAAGTTTAATAAGCGTTTCAGCATGCTCGGGATGGCTGCGTGTAAGCACTTTGTACCGTAATTCGTGGTAAGCATAGTCTTTTAGTGACATGGTTGGCCTTGGCGAGTCCAGCACAAACGGGTTCAGTTTTTTCTTTCTTAAAACCGGGTTATACCTGATTAAGGGCCAGTAACCGCTGCGAACTGCTTTTTGCTGCTGATCCAAGCCATCTTTTAAATCATAACCATGTGCAATACAAGGACTATAGGCGAGAATCAGTGACGGACCATCATAGGCTTCGGCTTCACGCATAGCTAATAAGGTTTGCTGTGGGTTTGCGCCTAGTGCAATACGGGCCACGTATACATTACCGTAAGAAATAGCTTGCATGGCAAGGTCCTTTTTACCAACTGTTTTTCCTGCCGAAGCAAATTTTGCGGTTGCTGCGGTTGGAGTTGATTTAGATGCCTGTCCACCGGTATTGGAATACACTTCTGTATCCAGCACCAGGATGTTGATATTTCTACCACTTGCCAGCGCATGATCAAGCCCCCCATAGCCAATATCATATGCCCAGCCATCTCCGCCCACAAGCCATACACTTCGATTTACCAATTGATCTGATAATGAAAGCAAATGACCGGCACGGGTATCGGTAAGGGTAGCCAATTTTTCTTTAAGCAATGCCACGCGGCTTCGCTGGTCGATTATTTCTGATTCCAAAACCTGCTTCGCATTTAAGATCGAATCAGCCAGTTCCTCCCCTACCTGCGGGGCAAGATCAGCCAGTAACCCTTTGGCAATTGCCTTGTGTTTGTCTGCAGTTACCCGCATCCCCAAACCAAATTCTGCATTGTCTTCAAACAATGAATTCGACCAGGCGGGGCCTTTACCTTCTTTGTTTACCGCCCATGGTGTGGTTGGCAGGTTGCCGCCATAAATGGAGGAACAACCGGTTGCATTTGCTATCAATAAACGATCGCCGAACAATTGGGAGAGCAATTTGAGGTAAGGTGTTTCGCCACACCCAGCACATGCACCGGAAAATTCAAACAATGGTTCAAGGAATTGCGCACCATGAACAGTTGAGAAATCGATCTTCGAACGGTCGTTCCAGGTGATGTTTTCAAAGAATTTTATATTCTGTTTTTCTACTTCAAGAATTGGTGCTTTGGCAGCCATGTTGATGGCTTTTAAAGAAGTATCTTTTAGGTTAACGGCAGGGCAAGCCTCCACGCAAAGCTCGCAACCAGTACAATCTTCCAAATAAACCTGCAGGGTATATTTTGTTTCAGGAAATCCCCTTGAATTAATAGGAGCCGATTTGAAACCATCTGGTGCATTTGTAAGATTTTCTTCATTGTAAAATTTAGCCCGTATTACACTGTGCGGACATACATAAGCGCAGTTACCACATTGTATGCAGGTTTCAGCATCCCAAACAGGTACAAAGTCAGCTATATTTCTTTTTTCCCACTGAGTAGTACCACTTGGATAAGTACCATCAATTGGCATTTTACTAACCGGCAGTTCATCGCCTCTTCCATTCAGCATACTGGCAGTAACGTCCTGCACAAAAGCAGGCGCATCGCCCGATATGCTGAGCGCCATTTTCATAGTGGAAGTACTGAACTTAGGCACGGTTACTTCATACAATAACTCAAGGGTGGAATCAACCGCTTCGAAGTTCTTGTCAACGATAGCTTTGCCTTTTTTAGAATACGTTTTTTCAATCGTCTTCTTAATTGCGATGATGGCTTCCTCTCTTGGTAAAACACCCGATAAGGCAAAAAAGCAGGTTTGCATAATAGTGTTTATGCGGCCGTCCATACCGGTTTCACGGGCTACTGTATCTGCATCAATTACATAAAAACGCAATTTTTTGCTGATGATATCCAACTGAACCTGCTCTGGCAATTTATCCCATACTTCATCTTTGCCATAAGGGCTGTTTAGCAGGAAAGTGGCGCCTTCTTTGGCAAACTGCAGCATTTCTACCTTTTCAGTAAAATTGAACTGGTGACTGGCGATGAAATTGGCTTTGGTGATCAGGTAAGGTGCACGGATCGGGTGCGGGCCAAAACGCAGATGCGAAACGGTTCTTGCACCGGATTTTTTTGAATCGTACACAAAATATCCCTGGGCATACAAAGGCGTATTTTCTCCGATGATCTTAATGCTGTTTTTATTGGCACCAACCGTTCCATCCGCCCCAAGACCAAAAAACAAACCCTGTTGCCACTCCGATTCATCGAGTGAAAATGATGGATCAAATTCGAGGCTGGTATGAGTAACATCATCGTTAATACCGATGGTGAAATGATTTTTCGGATGTACTTTTTTCAATTCATCATACACGGCTTTTACCATGGCCGGTGTAAATTCTTTGGAGGATAAGCCGTAACGGCCCCCCACCAAATTTGGCATTTCGACCAGCAAGCCGGTTTGAAAACCTTCCGCGAGCGCACAGACCACGTCGAGGTACAAAGGCTCACCGGAAGCCCCTGGTTCCTTGGTACGATCGAGTACGGCAATAGAACGAGTGCTTGAAGGCAGTGCTTCCAACAAGTGTTTTAGCGAGAAAGGCCTGTATAAGCGCACAATAATGGCACCGGTTTTTTCGCCGGCAGCATTCAGGTATTTTACCGTTTCATCTACAGTTTCAGCACCTGAACCCATTATTACGATAACCCTTTCAGCTTCAGGATCGCCTACATATTCAAATAATTTATAGCTTCTGCCTGTCATGGCTTTAAAAGCCCTCATCACGTCTTCGGTAATACCTGGTGTTGCATCGTAAAAACGGTTCACTGTTTCCCGTCCCTGAAAATACACATCAGGGTTTTGGGCGGTTCCTCTTATGAATGGCTTGTCAGGGTTCAATGCCCGGTTACGATGAGCAAACACCAGTTCATCCGGTATCATCGACCGAATTTCATCATCACCTAGCAACGTAAGTTTATTTACCTCGTGAGAAGTGCGAAAGCCATCGAAAAAGTGGATGAATGGAATGCGGGATTTTAGCGTAGCAGCCTGGGAAATCAACGCAAAATCATGCGCTTCCTGCACATTGGCAGCGCTTAACATAGCAAATCCTGTTGAGCGGGCAGCCATCACATCCTGGTGGTCACCAAAAATAGACAAACCCTGTGCGGCCAGCGAACGGGCGGCCACATGAAAAACAGCGGCTGTTAGTTCACCAGCTATCTTATACATGTTTGGCAGCATAAGCATAAGCCCTTGCGATGCCGTAAAAGTTGTGGTGAGCGCACCTGTTTGTAAGGAGCCATGGACGGTACCGGCAGCACCACCTTCGCTTTGCATTTCGATTACGTCAGGCACATTTCCCCAAATGTTTTTCGTGCCCTTTGCGCTCCATTCATCGGCCAGTTCGGCCATGGTGCTGGAAGGGGTAATGGGGTAAATGGCACAAACTTCATTAACGCGATAAGCTACATAGGCAGCGGCTTCATTGCCGTCGATGGTAGCAACCATTGATTTTTTATTTGACATCAGTTAGTGCTTTGGAAGGTTCTGGAATCATTTCAATTGCATGGCAGGGACATTGTTCGAAGCATACTGCACAACCGGTGCAGATGTTCAGGTCAAAGCGGTAGCCCTTGCCGGGACCGAGTTTGATAATGGCTTCTTCAGGGCATGCGCCGTAACAGCCATCACATTCAAAACAGTTGCCGCAACTAAGGCAACGCTGTGCTTCGTATCGGGCTTCTTTTTCGTTTAAACCTGCAATTACTTCATCAAAATTGCGGATGGCAACCTGCGGGGCAAGCCTGAGTTGTTCTTTAAGTGGTGCATAGGTTTGATACCACATATGCAGTCTTTTGAAGCTAGCGGTTGGATGTTTATCTGGCTTTTGATATTTAGCATCGTATAAATAACTGTCGATGTACCTGGCAGCTTTTTTCCCATGCCCAATGGCGATGGTAACGCTGCGTTGCTCGCCGGGCAACATATCACCACCGGCAAAAACACCATCAGCGCCAGTCATTCTTTCTGCATTAATTACTACGGTTCCATCTTCCTTTAAGGTTACGCCATCAAGATTGGCAAGGAAACCAGTGTCCGATTCCTGCCGTAAGGCATTTATCATATAATCGGCCTGGATAGTTTCCCATTCTTCTGTACCAATTGCTTTGCCTTTTTCCACTTTCATTATTTCCAGTAAAAACTGGTTATTATCTATTTGATGAATACGGCGAAGGAATTGAATATCGACACCTTCAGACAGTGCATCATCCGCTTCATAATCGTAGGCTGGCATCAGTTTGCGGTCGCCCGGAAACAGCACAATGGCTTCAGCACCAAGCCGTTTTAATATTCTTGCGATGTACATGGCCAGTTTGCCACCACCATATACTACCACTTTTTTATTTTGGTACGACTGGCCTCCATTATGTGTTTTCAGGAAAGTGAATGCATCAGAAATAGGTACCGGGGCTTTTAGATTAATCGACTCGTCGCGAATTATTTCGGCACCAATGGAAAGAAAAACAGCATCATAACCGCCGGATTCTTTTTCTCTTTTAAGGTCGGTTACCTTGTAATTTACCCGAAACTCAATACCCATAGCTACCAGCCGTTCTATTTCGGCTTCTAATACCGGCCGTGGCAGACGGTAAGCCGGAATACCAAAACGCATAAGGCCGCCAAGCGAAGAACCGGCTTCATAAACAGAAACATTGTGACCCATACGGGTAAGATGGTATGCGGCTGATAACCCACCGGGCCCAGATCCAACTACCAGCACTTTTTTTCCGGATGATGTTGCCTTGTAATCAGGCTGCCATTTTTTTTCAATGGCTAAGTCGCCTATATATCTTTCTACGGCATGAATACTAACCGTGGTATCAATATGGTTGCGGTTGCAGCCCGTTTCGCAGGATCGTACACAAACCCTGCCCATAATAGCGGGGAAGGGGTTGTCTTGCATTATTACCTGGAAAGCTTCGAAATAATTACCAGCCTGTGCCTTATCCATCCAGGCCTGTATGTTTTCCCCGGCAGGACAGGCGCTATTGCAGGGCGGCATAAAATCTGTATATACTGGGCGCTGCTTACGTAATGGACCTGTACCTTCAGAGTGATCGGTAAGGTCGGCAGGTTTGGTAAGGTCGGTGTTCATCATAAATGAAAATTTATACCGGTTGCTGATCGCTCCGGATGGCGGGCAATAAAAGTACCATGGGCGTTATGGGCCTTAAGTGACATTCAATAGGCATGCGGATGATTTTGATCAGGTGTGAGGCCTTCTGTTTACCCGAGCGAATGAAATTGCTTCGAACATTAAAAAATAGAAATGAGCTTTTTTGAACAGGTCCAATAAAAAAACCCGGCAAAAAACCGGGCCTGTTACAACTTGCAAAACCTGTTGTATTATTTATTTACGGTTATAAGTAATGGCTTGTACAAGGTCTTTTTAAGACGGGCTCTGCCTACAAACTGGTTGCTGTTAAGGCGGGAAAATTTGGTTGGAAAAATC
>JBKJNG010000293.1:0-3285 GCA_046596065.1 Phnomibacter sp.
AACAGTCCCATTTTTTTCAATAATATTTTTTACGATACTGCTTGTCATTGCACCCGCGGCAAATGCGCAAAAAAAGCTGGGTCTGAAACCAGATGCATGGGCTTCTATTTTAAGCGACGCAACGTTAAATGAGGTGAATAGCCTGGGTAGTCTCACCAACCTGTTAATTGAAGCTGATTCAGTTCGTGCTTTTAGTTTTTTAGATTCTCTGAAAACATCAGGTTATGCCAAGGGCTATTATTTTCAGACATTTTTTTGCATGGTAAAAGCTGACTTTCTCTATTCAAAGTTTGCCGGGTACGACAAGTTTAAAGACCGTGGATCGAAAGAATTAAAACCCATAAAAGCGCAATTGATTAAACTTTACGCTGACGCCCTGGATGCCGTATACCACACAGAAAATGACATCCAGATCGGTTGGGTTAGCTTCTATTCCGCAAAGCGAATGCGCAATTTTGGAGAACTTGGGTGGGCTGTAATGTATTCAAAAAATGGGGTAGATCTTTTTGAGAAAGTAAGGTATGCTGTTGAGCCGCCTGTATATATTGATCTTGCAGAATTACTGTTTCAGGTAAGAGAATATGAAGAATGTATCACCAACGCAAAAAAAGGAATTGCCGCATGGAAACATCTTAATTATGAAAAAGATTATAAAGATCCCTATAAGTATAAAATACAAGCACTCAATTTAATAGGCAACTGCTTTTATTATAAGAACCAACATGATTCGGCTAACAATTATTATATGCAGGCATTTCTATTAGCCACTCAAAACAAGGATACATTGTTAACAGCTAAAGTGATGGGTAATGTTGGCAGAATCGTTTATGCACAAAACAAATTTGACTCGGCCTATACCCTTTTTGATGCCGATTACCAAAGAAATAAAGAGGATAGTATATATAACGAAGCAGCTGATGCATTACAATGGAAGGCTAAGGCGAGTCTTGCGATGGGAGAAAAAGCAGCAGCTTTAACTGAGGCAAAAGAAGCAATCCGGCTTTTAAGCCTTTGGCCAAGCGGCCCTATTCTCAGCGACACTTATCAAACGCTTACACAGGTATACCGGGCCATGGGTAATTACGACAGTGCCTTTTATTATAGCGACCGCTATGCGGCACTACATGACTCACTCGAAAAAGAAGTGGCAACCAGCAGCCTGGCCATTTCTAAAGTAAAGCTGAGTGATGCAGAAAGTCGCTTTAATATTCAAAAGATAAACCGGCAAAAACAGACAGAGTTATTGTGGCGAAATATCATCATAGGTTTAATATTGTTCTTTTCCTTAATCGCTTTACTATTTACAAACTGGCAACGCCAGAAAGAAAAGATAAAGAGCCAAAGCGCACAACAGGAAAAACGGCTCATACAACAGGAAATGAATTCGGCGAACGAACAATTAAAAATGTTCACAGCTAATATTGTTGAAAAAACAACTTTTATTGAAAAACTGGAACTGCAGTTAAAAGGCCGGGAAAACACTACCGAACATCAGGCTATTATTACTGAGCTTACACTACAAACCATCTTAACTGAAGATGACTGGACCACTTTCAAAAATCTGCTGGAGACAATCTATCCCGGCTTTTTTCACCGGCTTAAGGATAGTTATACGGGTATTACGATTGCTGAACAGCGCATGGCTGCATTGATGAAATTGAGATTAACGACAAAAGAAGCCGCTAACATGTTGGGTATTTCTATTGAAAGTGCACGAAAGACCCGTCAGCGTTTAAAGCACCGGCTTAACCTTTCCGGTGACATTAACCTGGAAGAATATGTTTCCGCCCTTTAAACGTTTAACCGCAAAGCTCACGGAGCTTTGACAAAGGGCACAAAGAATTATCACATTTAAGGAGCAAGTAATAACGGACATAAAACACTTAAGTAAACGACATTGATTATAGAATTGTAACAATCAAAGTTTTTTCTTCCGGCTCAGATCCGGCGGCGGCCTTAGGATTTTTATAAACAAAACGGATCGAATCAATTCCTTTTTCTACCGCTCTAAAAAACATCAGTTTAGGTTCCGGCTGGTTGGGTAGCATGCCCGCCTGCCCAAGCATCGTTTGGGTAAAACTGCATTTGGTCGAAGGGTTAGCCAGCTTCCAGTCGTCTCCTGTGCGGTTATGAACCGGCAGCTGTACCACAAATGATTTTCCTTTTTCTATGGTAACCGAATCAAGGCTGCTCGTGGTAAGATTTATTACCGCCGCAACTTTCTTTTGCGCCTGTAGTGAAGCAGATAAGCATAGCACAACGGCGACTAAAAAGATCTGTTTCATGGGCTGCAAGTTAAAATGCTTTTTGTTGAGGGATTGTTATAGATCCTTTTCAACGCCACTACTCAGGATGCAGTTTATCAGCCTACCGAGTCTAAACCGCAGGTTCGGAGATTGTTTTTTTGGTCGCTAAAAGCCGACAGAATAATGTTTAGAAACTGCATGTTCCGATGCGAGAAAAGGCCGAGGGATTACTATAGCTGAAAACCTTTACGGTCTGTATGTGCTCAAATTCAGTTACCAAGGGCAACAAAACAGGACTTCAAAACAGCAGGTTTCGAATTGCTGGGATAAAATCAATTCCTGATATTTACTATGTAATGGTTGGGACAAAATCAATACAATTGCATTTTGTTCTCATTAGCTTACAAATAGGAAGCATTTTTGCTCATGTAAACCTTGAATTGTTCAATGAAATCCAACATAACCCTGGCCGTTTTTCTTTTTAGTTCGCATCTATTGCTTGCACAGCGACCCACAATCGTTTCCTTTTCACCTTCATCAGGCCCTATCGGAACTTCTGTAACTATTACGGGAGTTAACTTTAATGGAACACCTGGGAATAACATTGTCTTCTTTGGAGCCGTGAAAGCTACAGTAACAACAGCATCTGCTTCATCATTAACAGTAACAGTTCCGGCAAGTGCTTCTTATGAGCCAATAACTATTACTACAGGCGGGCTTACAGCATCTTCGGCTAAACCTTTCAATGTTACAATTTCAGGGGCAACTAATGTTCTTGCTGCCAGTTCGTTTGCTCCTAAAAATGAATATAGCAGCGGCAAGGGAACTTCTTGTGTTGCAACCGGAGATTTTGACGGGGACGGCAAACCGGATTTGGTTGCTGTGAATGATACCTCGAATACAGTGTCTTTATTTAAAAATCTAAGCACAAACGGCACTATTTCTTTAGCTCCAAAAATTGATTACATCACGGGTGTTTGTCCTTATTGTGTGAGTGTTGCAGATTTAGATGGCGATGGTAAGTTGGATTTGGCTGTAG
>JBKJNG010000322.1:0-8003 GCA_046596065.1 Phnomibacter sp.
AAATTTACCATCAGTGCAGCAGTGGGAGGAATAATTGATTTCTCCTATGTAGGTATGAAGCCCTTTTCATACAAAGTAGTAAGTGCCGGGGAAGTTATTAATGTTACGCTTGAAGAAGGCTTTAATGAAGCCGAACAAGTGGTTGTGGTGGGTTATAGCTCCCAACGAAAAAAAGATGTAACCGGTGCCGTTGCTGTAGTAGATATGGCGCCAGTTAAGAATAACAGTTCCGGCAACACCATGCAGGCATTGCAGGGCAGGGTAGCAGGTTTGTACATCGAAAAAGATGGTTCACCCAATGGATCTAACGGAAGAATATTGATCCGCGGTGCAAACACCCTGGGTAATAACGATCCGCTGTATGTTATTGATGGAATACCTACTACAAGGCCTGAAGTATTTCAAAATATGGACCCTGCAACCATTGCATCGGTACAGGTTTTAAAAGATGCCTCCGCAGAATCAATTTATGGTGCCCGTGCATCTAATGGCGTTATTATTGTAACAACAAAAAATGGCGGTAATACAGATGGTAAAGTCGCATTTCAGTTGAATACTAGCCTTTCCAGCCAGTCGGAAAAAGCAATGCGTTTTAAAATGCTTAGCTCGGCTGATAGGGGTAAAGCATTATGGCAGGCATCAGTTAACGACAGGCAGGATCCGGCAGCTGGTTATGGTGAAATTTATGGTTTCGACTGGAACAATAATTTCGATAACCCGGTTTTGAATTCAGTAACAGTTAAGCCTTTTGTTGGTGGCGATCCAAATACACCAGCTGGTAATACCGATTGGCAGGATGTAATGTATAAAAGAGGCCTTGTAACAAATAATAGCTTTACGGCCTCCGTTGGAAACAGAAATTCGTCGTTGGAAATTAACCTGGGATACCTGAAAAATACTGGTATGTTGAGGTATACAGGCTACGAGCGCATGAGTGGTAGCATTAACGGATTAACACGTGCATTCAACAACAAGGTTACGTTTGGCGTCAATTTACGTCTCGCAAACTCCAATGAAACTTTAACGGCAAGGGATCTGGGTGGTGCTTCAACAACATTCCTTGCTGTTACTTTAGCACCAACCATTCCGGTATATCAACTGGATGGAAAAACGTATGCCGGTGAATTGGGTGCGGGTTATTCCGATAGAAATAATCCGCTGCACATGCAGTATTTAGCAAGGTGGAACAATGCCAATCGTTTGAGCACTTTCGGGAACGTTTTCGCCGAAATTCAGCCGATCAAAAATTTATTCTTTAAATCGAATATTGGTGCGGATAACAACAATTTCCGGAATAAGGTTATTACCCCAACTTTCGCCGAAGGTGCATTAGCCAGAACTACCAATAGTTTGTCTTTTGATCAAAACCATTACCTGAGTTTAACCTGGTCAAATACACTTCGGTATAGCTGGAACCTGAATTCAAATAACAGCTTCAAATTTTTAGTGGGAACGGAATATATCAAAACCGATATCGACTTCCAGTTTACCAGGAAAGAAGGTTACGCCATCCAGACCGAAGATTATTTTACGCTGAACGCAGGCACCGGCAATACCGTTGCATCGGGCGGTTCAACAGGAAACAGGTTGTTCTCACAGTTCGGCCGTATCGATTACAGTTTTTCTGATAAATACCTCGCTGCAGTTACAATACGCCGCGATGGTTCGTCCCGTTTTGGATCCAATAACATATACGGTTTTTACCCCGCCGCTTCCGTGGGTTGGAGAATAGACCGGGAAGGTTTTATGAAGAATCAAAAACTCTTCTCCGAATTAAAACTTAGAGCTGGTGTCGGCCGCGTAGGTAACCAGCAAATTGGCGATGTGGCACGTTTTGGATTATTTGATACAAGATATGGAACTACACTGGCGCAGCTGGTTGGTGGTTTCTGGGAGCAGTACATGAATATTGGTACGGCCTATTCTTTATCCGGCGCCAATACCGGAACGTTGCCTTCAGGATTTGTTCAGATACAGGCAGCAAACCCGGCACTTAAATGGGAGCAAACAGAAGAAATAAATGCAGGGGTAGACTTTTCATTATTACACAATAAAATTTTCGGATCATTCGATTATTTCACCAGGAAAACTACCGGTATCCTAATTACACCACCAGTTGCATCGGCGTTAGGCGAAGGACAATCCCAGGCAGTAAACGGTGCTTCAAAAAGTAATAAAGGCTGGGAGTTTGTGTTAGGCTATCGCGGAGAAAAAATGGGCGATTTTCAATACACTGTGCAGTTTAATGCAGCACACTTCCGTGATAAAATAACTGAACTGCCTGAAAACGTACGGCCGGCATATGCAGGTAATGTGGTAAATACCATTATCGGTCATTCACAGTTCGACATTTTTGGATACAAAACAGCCGGATTATTTCAATCACAGGCTGAAGTAGATAAAGCGCCTACGCAAATTGGCGCTGGTCCTGGTAGAATTCGTTATGTAGATGACAATAACGATGGCGTTATCAATGACCTGGACAGAAACTGGATTGGTACAACATTGCCAGCCATGGAATATGGTTTAAGAATCGATCTTACTTATAAGAAATTCGATTTCTCTTTATTTGGATCAGGTGTGGCAGGCAGAAAAGGATTTGATGTATACACTTTGTTCAACAATCTGATGAAAAGCAGGGAAAATGTAGGGCCAGGCGTATTCGATGGCTGGACTTCAACAAATACAAATACGAACGTGCCTGCGCTAACACTTAAAGACAATAATAACGAAGGCCGCACATCCGATTACTTCATTGTGAATACATCGTATTTCAAAATGCGTAACATTCAGCTGGGGTATAATCTTACAACAAAAAAAGTTTTCTCAAGATTAAGGCTTTTTGCTATGGCTGAAAACTTATTCTGGTTCAAAAGCAAGCAATACTTAAGCCCCGATCCTGAAAGAATAGATCTTGATCCGGTACCAATTCCAAAAACACTCACGTTTGGTATTAACGCATCATTCTAACGAATAAAAATATATTAAAAATGAAAAAAATAATTATAGCTGCTTTTATAACATCCGGACTAATGATTTTTGGTTCGTGCAAAAAAGCACTGGACTATACCCCATCGGGTTTTTTGTCCGCGGCTGATTTAACATCTCCAACGGCTGCTGAAGGCCTTGTAACAGCAGCATATGCTGCCATTGGAAATGGTGATATGATAGGCCCGATTTATAGCAACTGGGCCTACGGAAGTGTTCGGTCGGATGATGCTTACAAAGGTGGTGGTGGTACCGGTGACGTTGGCGAAATAGATGCTATGGAACACTACAACCTGGTTACGCCAAGCATGGATGCATTTGTATCACGCACCTGGAAAAATTTATTCAAATCAATTGGCAGGGCAAATGTTGCACTTCGTGCTGTTAATGCATTTTCGGATGCAGATTTTCCTAATAAAAAAGTAAGATTGGGCGAATTGCATTTTCTGCGGGCTCATAGCTATTTTACTATGAAACTGTTGTACAAGAATATTCCAATCTTTGATGAAAATGCATCTGCGGAAGACATTTTGAAAACATCGAATGATTTGAGCAATGAGGACTCCTGGAATAAGATTGCAGATGATTTTCAATTTGCCATCGACAACCTGCCTGAAACACAACCAGAAATTGCAAGGGCAAACAAATTAGCTGCCCAGGCTTACCTCGCAAAATTGAGATTGTACCAGGCATATACACAAGATGCCGCACATCATGTAACTGGTATTGATGCGGCAAGATTGCAGGAGGTTGTTAGCTTAACCCAGGCGGTTATTACATCGGGTAAGTATGGTTTAAGTCCCGATATCGCTAATGACTTTTTGCCTGAAACTGAAAATGGTCCGGAATCTGTTTTCGCTATCCAGTTTACAATTAATGATGGTACAACTGCCGGCAGACTGAGCTTCGAAGATGGATTAAATTATCCGCATGGTGCTCCGCAATATGGCTGCTGCGGTTTTCATGCGCCAAGTCAAAACCTGGTAAATGCGCATACCACTGATGCAAATGGTTTGCCGAATTTTGAAACGTTTAATAACAGTATTGCAGATTTAAATAATGGAACTTTTGATGTTCGCTTGGACCATACAGTAGGTATTGATGGCCACCCTTATAAGTATGATAACACGAGGCCTTTTAGCAATAGCTGGGTACGTGATCCGGGTGTATATGGAAACTTTCACACCATGCGTTACCAGCAACTGGCAACAAGCGGATCGTATTTCAAACTCGGACCATTTATGGGTACTGCAAAAAATTATGATATACTTAGGTACGATGATATTTTATTGATACAGGCAGAAGCTTATATTCAATTAGGTCAGCAGGATAAAGCATTGCCGCTAATCAATCAAATAAGATCAAGAGCCGCCGCTAGTACGGGAAGATTGAAAAAAGCAGATGGAACTTTTCCTACAAAATATAACGTGAAAGAATACCCTGCATCCGGTTGGACAAAAGAGTATGCTTTAAAGGCCCTGCAATGGGAAAGACGTCTTGAATTTGCCACTGAAGGCGCACGCTTTTTTGACCTTGTAAGGTGGGGAATGGCTGAACCAACTTTAAACAGTTACATAGCGGTTGAAAAAAACAGAAGGACTTTTTTAGCAACAGCTAAATTTACAGCAGGAAGAGATGAATACCTTCCAATTCCGCAATCTGAAATAACTTTTACAAAAGGATTGTACAAACAAAATCCGGGATACTAAATAAATCCAAAGCAGGTTTTGCAGACGCATTTAAAGCTGCAAAACCTGCTTAAAAATTATCATTGAAAATTTCTTTAAAGCACGGTATGATAAAACGATTGCTGTTAGCCTTTACGGGACTATTTTTTTCGTTAATGGCTATGGCGCAGAATAATTCTAAACCTGGAGAAAAAAGTCTCAGCACTTATTTTAGAGCAGAAAAAAAATACCTGGTGTTACCGGTTAAAAATGGTGCGCCAAAACGAAACATTGAGTTGTGGGTGGATGGTGTTAACACGCGTTTTTTTGATATGGAACTGGCAGAAGACAAACCGGATTGGTACGCTTACCTTCAGATAGATGAATGGAATGGCAAAGATATCGAGTTGAGAGTTGATAAGGTTACCATCGGATCAAAAGTATTTTCTCCCGTTCAGCAAAGTGATCTTGATACCAACACTGGAAAACCTTACAATGAAAAATTACGCGGACAATTTCATTTCTCACCAAAACGTGGCTGGACAAACGATCCCAACGGCATGGTATATTACAATGGCGAATACCATCTTTTCTTTCAGCATAATCCTTACGGCCGTGGCTGGGGAAATATGACCTGGGGCCACGCAGTTAGTAAGGATATGATACATTGGAAAGAACTCGATGATGCATTGCATCCCGATAAGTTTGGCCCGGTGTTTAGTGGTGGTGCTGTGGTAGATAGTTTTAATACAAGTGGTTTGGGCGAAAACGGCAAAATGCCAATGGTGATGTTTCATACCGGCGCAAAGGCATGGGCACAATGCCTGTCGTGGAGCAATGATGGTAGAAATTTTAAAGTACTTACAGACAGAGCAGTAGTACCACGTATTAATAAAGACAACCGGGACCCTAAAGTGATATGGCATGAGCCAACCCAAAAGTGGGTGATGGTGATGTGGGTAGAAAGAGGCGATAACGAGCAGCACAGTATGCAGTTTCTTACTTCACCCGATCTGAAAAACTGGACAAAAGCAAGTGTAGTGATGGGCGGCATTGGCAATGACAGATACCTCTTTGAATGTCCTGAATTTTATGATTTGCCGGTGGAGGGGACGAACGGGGTAAAGAAGTGGGTGCTAACCGGTGCAAACAGCCAGTATGCAATTGGCACATTTGACGGCATCACCTTTAAACCAGAGGAAGAAAGATTGAACGGACAACTTGGACGTGATTTTTATGCTTCGCAAACATTTAGCAACGAGCCAAATGGCCGCCGGATTGAGATTGGTTGGTGGCGTACGCATACCGATAAAGATAACATGACTTTCAACCAATCAATGAGCATACCAGTTGAACAAAAGCTGGTACAAACCCCCGAAGGAATACGTCTTACCCGCATGCCTGTAAAGGAGATGGAAAGCCTTCGCACAAAAACTTACAACCTCGGCAAGCTTACTTTAAAAGACAATGCTGCTAATAATTTAAATAATGTAAACGTTGAACTTGCAGAGATCAGGGTGGAGATTGACCCCGCTAAAGCAAAGGAACTGGTGTTGAATGTAAGGGGAGTGGCCGTTGCCTATAACGTTGCAAACAAAGAGCTGGTTGTGGATGGCGTTAAAGCCACCGTGCCATTACAAAATGGAAAGCTTAGTCTTATTGTTTATGCCGACCGTACCGGGCTGGAAATATTTGCCAATAACGGCCGGCAGTATATGCCTATCAATATCAACATACCGGAAGATAATAAGTCAATATTGTTAACTGCAAAAGGTGGCACTGCCAAAGTTTCCAATCTTATTGTGTATGAATTGAAAAG
Organism: Phnomibacter sp.; assembly: GCA_046596065.1. Lineage (GTDB taxonomy): Bacteria > Bacteroidota > Bacteroidia > Chitinophagales > Chitinophagaceae > Phnomibacter. The sequence continues at coordinate 6,475 of JBKJNG010000322.1, forward strand.
CATTTGGGAAGACAACTGATTGACAGACGCATTTACTTCTATATATTTAACGGGGGAGGGAAGGAAATTTTCTTATAGCAAGCAGTCAGTCCCGGAACTCCCTCTTTTTTTTAAAAGAATAGTTATGATCTTGTTTAACTGGAAAAAAGGTATTATCGGTTTTGTTTTTGCAAGCTGTATGTTAATGGCATCAGGCAGTAATGCCCAGGCAGGAAAATTGCCACCATTTAGCATGATGCAGGGCAATGGAAAAGTGTTTAAAGCACAGTATCTTCCCATGGGAAAACCTATTATCATTATTTATTTCGATCCCGATTGCGATCATTGCAAAAACACGACAAAGGAATTACTGGCAAAATCTGATCAATTTAAAAAAGCATCCATTGCAATGGTTACTTTTTTGCCTGTTGATAAAGTAATTGAATTTGAAAAAAAGTACGAACTGAAAAAGTTCAAAAACATATATGTTGGAACGGAAGGCAATGCTTTCTTTTTAAAGAATTATTACCGGTTAATAACGATGCCCTATATAGCGTTATACACAAAAAATGGAGACATAGTTAAGGAGTACAGAACCGAAGGATCACTAACAGATTTAAGCGTTCAGTTAAACAGTCTTAAGTAGTTTACATCAACCAGCAATTCCGTCCATTGCCATCATAACAGGATAAGAAAGTTATACAATCATTCTTCAAATTTTTTAATACAAGGCTTTATGATGATGAACATAAAATACCTGGCTCCGCTTGCTTTTCTGTTTGCATGCAATACTGCGACAACAAAAGTTTCCCAGGCTGATACCACTACCAAAGAACCACATCGTCCGCAGGTTCATTTTACACCGCAGGCAAACTGGATGAATGACCCTAACGGTATGGTATTTTACAACAATGAATATCACCTGTTTTACCAGTACTACCCCGATAGCACCGTATGGGGGCCTATGCATTGGGGACATGCCACAAGCACCGACCTGGTACATTGGCAACACCAGCCCGTTGCCCTTTATCCCGATAGTCTTGGCTACATTTTTTCCGGCAGCGCCGTAGTTGATTCAAACAATACCAGTGGCTTTGGAAAAGATGGAAAAATCCCCCTGCTTGCTGTGTATACCAGTCATGATCCGATAGGTGAAAAAGCAGGTAAAATCAATTTTCAAAATCAAAGTATTGCCTACAGTCTTGATGGTGGAAAAACATTTACGAAGTATGCCCGCAACCCTGTGCTGGTCAATCCGGGTGTAAGAGATTTCCGCGACCCGAAAGTGAGTTGGAATGAGGCCGCCAAAAAATGGATCATGACCCTGGCTACGCAGGATCGTGTTACATTTTATTCCTCAAAAGATTTCAAAAATTGGACGAAGGAAAGTGAGTTTGGAAAAAAGATAGGAGCACATGGCGGTGTATGGGAATGCCCTGATCTTTTTTCGTTGGATTATGAAGGCAAACAGGTTTGGGTTTTGCTGGCAAGTATAAATCCGGGTGCGCCAAATGGTGGATCGGGAACACAATATTTTACTGGAAATTTTG
>JBKJNG010000527.1:0-5513 GCA_046596065.1 Phnomibacter sp.
AACAATTGGTAAGGCAACAACTATTTCACGCATTCAATACGCATTACAAAAAAGTATTCTCATAGCATAGTTTAGCTGAAAAGACCTGCCAGCTAATTATTGGTTTAAAGCTTATGCATTTATTTTTTGTAATGCGTATTGAATGCGTGAAATAGTTGTTGCCTTACCAATTGTTTCCGCAATATCAAATACGCCCGGCCCGAATTTTCCACCCACCAGCATTATGCGAAACGGCAACATCAGTTCGCCCTGTTTCAGTTCGTTTACCGCTGCAATTTCTTTGAAATCTTTTTCAAGATCGGCCAGTTCCCAAAACTGCGTTAGTTCGTAGGTGCGCACCAATTCTGTAAAGAACAAATTCTTTTTTTCGCTCCATTTTGGTTTTATCGCTTCCATATCAAGTATCTCGGGCGATTTATAAAAGAACGATCCCTGCTCAAAAAAATCCGTTACCAAAGTGCAACGATCTTTTATCATCGCAATTACTCTCAACAGCTTTTCATCAGTATCTACCACCAGGCCTTTTATTTCAAAAACTTCTTTTACACGTGACAATAAATCTTCTGCAGAAAGTTTTTTTATCCATTCATGATTGTACCATTTAGCTTTCTCAAAATCGAATTGCGCACCGGCACTGTGCACCCTGTCAATATTAAATGCAGCAATCAATTCTTCTTTGGAAAATATCTCCTGTTCTGTGCCAGGGTTCCAGCCCATTAAAGCAAGCAGGTTTACAAACGCTTCCGGTAAAAAACCACGTTCTCTAAAGCCTTCGGTAAATTCATTTTTTACAGGATCAGTCCAGTTCATTGCAAAAATGGGGAACCCATATTTGTTGCCATGACGTTTACTCAGTTTTGCACCATCAGGACCAAGTATCAAAGGAAGATGCGCCCATTGCGGCATACTTTCTTCCCATCCAAAATATTTCCAAAGTAGCAAATGCACGGGCGCACTGCTTAACCATTCTTCACCACGAAAAGCATGTGTAATATTCATCAGGTAATCATCCACTACAACTGCCAAATGATAGGTAGGCATACCATCTGCCTTCAGCAACACTTTATCATCCACCTGTGATGTATTAAAATTAACCGATCCACGCACCATATCAGTAAAGCCAATTATTTCATCGTGCGGCATTTTTATCCTGATCACATAAGGTACTTTATCATCAAGCAGTTGCTGCGTTTCAGCCTCTGTTAGGGTGATGGAATTTTTCATCCGTTCCCGTGCTTCAATATTATAAGTTGGTGATGGATTGTCATGCGTTTTATATTCAATGCGCATTTGTTCCAATTCCAGCGGGGTATCGAATGCATAATAAGCGTTGCCCTGCTCTACCAGTTGTTTGGCATATTTTTCATACATCGCTTTGCGCTCACTTTGCCTGTACGGACCATAAGCGCCACCATGCATCGGGCTTTCATCCGGTATCAAACCGCACCATTCAAGGCAGTTAAGAATATATTTTTCGGCACCAGCCACAAACCGCGACTGATCGGTATCTTCTACACGCAGAATAAAATCGCCGTTATGCTGTTTGGCAAACAGGTAATTATACAATACGGTACGAACGCCACCCAGGTGAAGCCCGCCGGTTGGCGAAGGTGCAAAGCGAACCCTTACTTTCTTTTCCATAGGGGCAAATATAAACCCTCTGTCTTACAAGGAAACCCGTTGAGCCAATACAATAAATATGAATAAAAATTTGGGCGCACGCCGGCCAAATTGCCCGGGCCGTCGCCGGGCTGTCTGTAGTAGTTAGCGCCAGCACACATAAGCTATCCGCACGGCTAAGCTACTACTGCCCATCCCTTGCGCACGGGTGCATCAGCGCAATAAAAGGCTGCCGGGTTAAGAAGGATCTTTTGCATTATCAATTATCCATTAGCAATTATTCATTGCAAATTACCTTTGCTCCATGTTTTATTTGCCCAACACACCATTATGGCTCCGCATGATTTTTCCTTCCGGCGTGGTATGGAAAAGCGATCCGGCCAATAAAACGGTGTACCTGACGTTCGATGATGGCCCCGATCCAATAGTCACGCAATTTGTGCTCGATCAATTAGAATCCTATGATATAAAAGCCACTTTTTTTTGCATTGGTGATAATGTAGCAAAGCATCCTGAGATGTTTGAAAAAGTGACAGCTGCCGGCCATCGGGTTGGCAATCATACCATGCATCATCCAAACGGCTGGACAACAAATAATGCAGCTTTTGTAGATGAAATAATGGAAGCACATCAACTGATTCAATCTGATTTATTCCGCCCACCCTACGGTAAAATAACGCAAGGGCAGGCAAAGCTTTTAAGGAGCAAGGAATTGGGAATTAAGGATTGGGAATTAGGAAATACAGGGAAGGCAGCAAATGATCAGCAATGTTCGAATTACACAAATCACAAATCACAGATCAGAGATCAGCGATTTCAAATTATTATGTGGAGTGTTATTGCCGGCGATTTTGATTCCAACATTGATGGCAATGTTTGCTATAATCATATTGTAAAACATACAAAGCCCGGTAGCATTATTGTTTTTCATGACAGCGAAAAAGCATTTCCAAGATTGAAAGTGGCATTACCAAAAACGCTGGATTGGCTGGCGGAGCAAGGGTATCATCCTAATCTGCTGTAATCGGAGCTACTGAATAAACAGCCAATACAAATTTTCAATATTCAATGCGCAATGGCTGTAAGAATTGCACCCGGTTTTATCACTTGGTTAGAATAGCAGAAATCATACATCACACATACTACATTATAAAATCATTACCAGCGTTCCTGCGATAATCAATGCAGCACCAATAGCCGTTTTAATAGTTAGCGCTTCTTTTAAAAATACAAACGAAAGCAATAGTGTAAGTGCTAAACTTAATTTGTCAACCGGCGCAACCTGCGATACTTTTCCTATTTGCAAAGCCTTAAAATAAAAGATCCAGGAAAGGCCTGTTGCGAGACCAGATATCACTAAAAAGAAAAGATTGCTTTTTGAAATACTGGCCAATTCTTTTCCCTCTCCCCTTGCCAAAACTATTCCCCATGCCACTAATAAAATAATCACAGTACGAATAGCAGTTGCCAGGTTTGAGTTAACATTGGTTACACCAATTTTAGCGAAGATGGCTGTTAGTGATGCAAACAAAGCAGATAGTAAAGCATAGATCCACCACATAATACAATTTTTAATTTCTGATTTTTAGATGTATGATTTGCAACCCTCAAAAATCATGCTTATGATCTTTATCTTCTTTAAAGGAGCGTAAAAAAAGCAACCCACGGGTTTTGCCGTGGGTTAATTGCTTCGGTACTTAGCAGGAGAGTGATATTCTGCCTGTAAGTTAGCAAGCCTTCCACTCAGCTTTGAATAGAATTATAAACAACGATCCTTTCTTTTGTTAATAACCATTGTCAGTTGTCAATGGTGAGTGATGTAAAATGCAACCATTCGCCACTCACTATTCACTATTCACCTTTCACAACTTGTATTCTAAAAACCCTTTATTAATACTGTTGATTTTTCTTACCCTTCTGAAAACACCAATGCCTTCGCGGCTACCATTATCGTTTGTATTGCCTTCAATTACATTTATAAATCCACCGTTTAGCGATTCCACCAAGCCTGTATGTCCAAGACCTCCGCCAAAACTCATGATAAAAATATGTCCGGGTTTAACTAACGCAGGATTTGCCGTTGCATCTTTAGCCAGTATTTTTTTAGCCTCGCTTTTGTTCCAGTGCATCATAACACCACCGGTTCTGAACAGCGGATTTTTCTTACCCAGACCCATCGCTGCTTTAGCAAAACACCAATACACAAAACCGGCACACCATGGCGCCGGAAAGGTAACACCCGCAGAAGCCAGGTACTCTTTAACTTTTGGTCCCCAGTTACTGCCCGGAGGTACTTCCATAGAGCCTATTTCACCAGCTGCTATTTCCAGTACCGATGCAAGCCCCTGTGTACGGGTGGTTTCCAGAGACGGAACTGTGCTTTCACCAAAAAGAATTTCCCAGGTTATACTAGCTACTTTGCCATCTATAATCAAAGAGTTTCCCTGCGAATCAGTATTTCTTGCCTGGAACGTTTTTACAGCTTGCTCCGTTTTAGGACCGAATACACCCACACCTTCGAACTTTGCAATGCCCAATGCTTCCAATTGTTTTTGTATAGCTGTAACGATTTTTTTGTCGGTTTCACCTTTCTTAATTTCTCTGCCCGGGTATTTCATACACAGTGTATTTAAGTTTAAAAAAATTAGTGTCACTAATATAATTCACCGATATTTCTTATGCAAATGGCCGGCATAAATAAATACATACGGTTACCTTTGCAACAAGTTTTTAATGCCCATTATTCGCTCGCAGGCCGATATTATTTATGCAGTATCAATCATTCATTAATAATTATTAATTAAAAATCAGATAAGATGAGCTTCCGTATCGAGAAAGACACCATGGGTGAAGTACAGGTTCCTGCAGACGCCATGTATGGCGCACAAACACAACGCAGTGTTGATAATTTTAAGATTGCACAGGACATAAACAAAATGCCGAAAGAAATAATTCGTGCATTTGCTTATCTTAAAAAAGCAGCAGCTATTTCTAACCTTGAAGCGGGTGTTTTATCTAAGGAAAAAAGTGATTTGATTGGTAAGGTTTGTGATGAAATACTAGATGGCAAACTGGATCAGTATTTTCCGCTTGTTGTATGGCAAACAGGTAGCGGCACACAAAGTAACATGAACGTAAACGAAGTAGTTGCTTACCGGGGACACGTTTTAAATGGCGGCCAACTTACAGATAAAGAAAAGTTTCTTCACCCAAATGATGATGTAAATAAAAGCCAGAGTAGTAACGATACTTTTCCCACAGCCATGCATATTGCCGCTTATAAAATATTAACGGAAGTAACCATTCCCGGTATTGAAAAACTGCGTGATACATTGGCTGCAAAAAGCAAGGAATTTATGCATGTAGTTAAAATTGGACGTACGCATTTTATGGATGCTACGCCACTCACCGTTGGACAGGAATTAAGCGGTTATGTTTCGCAGCTTACCCATGGTTTAAAAGCTATAAAAAATACGCTGGCACATTTAAGTGAACTCGCATTGGGAGGCACTGCTGTTGGCACCGGCATTAACACACCAAAAGGTTACGATGTAAACGTGGCGAAGCATATAGCATCATTGACCGGACTTCCTTTTGTGACGGCAGATAATAAATTTGAGGCTTTGGCAGCGCACGATGCGATTGTTGAATCACATGGCGCATTAAAAACGGTTGCAGTAAGCTTAATGAAAATTGCCAACGATATTCGTATGCTTAGCAGTGGTCCCCGCAGCGGCATTGGCGAATTATTTATACCCGATAACGAACCGGGATCAAGCATTATGCCGGGCAAAGTAAATCCTACGCAATGCGAAGCATTAACCATGATATCAGCACAGATAATGGGTAATGATGTTGCCATTAATATTGGTGGCTCCATGGGACATTTTGAG
>JBKJNG010000575.1:0-5088 GCA_046596065.1 Phnomibacter sp.
GCAGGGGAGATGCTTCTGATAAAATGCTGCTTCTTGCAAAACAGGTAGCAAATTATGCTGGTACGGCGCTTATATTGCCACAGGCAACCAACAACACCTGGTATCCTAAAAGTTTTCTTGCGCCAACGGACGAAAACCAGCCCTGGTTGGATTCTGCCTTTGCAAACCTGGGTAAGGTGGTGGCAAATATAAAATCCTTCCGGGTAACCGAAGAAAATATCTTCCTCTTTGGTTTTTCACAGGGCGCCTGCCTGGCTTTTGATTATGCCTGCAGGAATGCCACTAAATATGGCGGGATCATGGTGCTTAGCGGCGGGCTTATTGGGCCAGCCATCAACAAAAGCAATTATAGCGGTGGGTTTGCCGGAACTGAAATATTTATGGGTTGCAGCGATACGGATTTTCATATACCGTTGGTGCGACTGCATGAATCAGAGCAAGTAGCCGTTCAAATGGGCGCCCGTGTTAATTTGAGAATATACCCGGGCATGGGCCACATGATCAATGAAGATGAACTGGAGCAAGTAAAAAAAATGATTCAACTATAAAAACAAAAGACTATGGATATTCACGGAATAGTAAAGGGCCTTCATCATATTACCGCCACAGTGAACGATGCCCAGGAAGATTTTGATTTTTATACAAAAGCGCTGGGATTGCGGCTGGTAAAAGAAACGGTTAATTTCGACAATGAAAAGGTTTACCATTTCTACTATGCCAATAAAATAGGTTCACCATCTACGGTTTTTACCACGTTCCCATACAAAGGGCAAGGCGTACGGGATGGTATAATAGGTTCCGGCCAGGCCACCCACACGGCATTTTCAGTACCCGCGGCCAGCCTTGCTTTTTGGAAAGCCCGCTTGCAAAAATTCAATATCTCATTCTCAGAAGGCATCTTTTTTGGTCATGATGTTTTAGATTTTAAAGATCCGTCGGGGCTAAATATTCAGATTGTTGGTTCTGAAGCTGACATGCGGGAGCCTGTTTGGGAATATGATGATATCACCGTCGCAGAAGCCATCAGGGGCATACACCATGCTATCCTTTTGGTGCCCGACAAAGCTGAAGTCAATGAATTTCTCGAAGCCTTTGGTTATGCCCTTAAAAAAGACGAAGAGGAAATGAGTTTGTATGAAGCAGGCGAAGGCGGCCCCGGCAACACGCTCATTGTAAAATCCGATCCACATGCAGGCAGGGGCATAAATGGACTGGGTACGGTTCATCATGTAGCACACCGGGTAGAGAGTGTGGAAGATTCCATTAAGATAAAAGCGTACATGGAAAGCCGGTGGAAATTGCACGTGACAGAAGTGCTTGACAGAAAATATTTTCGTTCTATTTATTTCCGCATTCCCGGCGGGGTGTTGTTTGAAGTGGCTACATCGGGCCCGGGCTTTACAGTGGATGAGGGTGTTGAAGAACTTGGGGCAGCTTTAAAATTACCCGATTGGCAGGAGCCTCACCGGCAAAGGATAGAAGCTAATTTATTGAAATATGAAAAGTAAGAAAAGGAGCGTGGCGCTATCATAGCCTCGGCTGTACAGCCTTTGAGATAGTTAATGAAAATTTGGAAGCATTTTAGGAATGGTTGATAAGCATCGCTAACTTAAATTCCTCCGGGTTAAATGGTGTAAAAGCAAACCGGCATTATTATGCTTGCCTGTTAAAAGATCGCCACATATTGTGCCGGTTTTAATTGCCGTCGTTAGTTAGCATGAGCAACTGCAGGTTTTACGTTTGCCGCTTCTGCTATTTTACTCCTGCCAACAGCCCTGGCTTCCTCGTCATCCAAAACAACTACTGTTTCAAGGTCAAGTACGTTGTTCCAGTTGAGTGCCCAGCTGGCAACTGCCTGCGCATCATCACATTCGCAAATGGCAACGCCCGTAAACTGTGCAAGATCGTGCCATCTGCCAATCAGCCTGATCTTATTGCCCATGTCTCTTTTGTCGTCTTCAGTTGTCATTTGGGAAAAGGCATTAAAAACAGTCTGTCTTTTTTCCGGGTGAACCCGCCAGGATACCATAAACTTCATAAGTGCCTCCTTGTTTTTGAGTATGAAATAATTAGGAAGAAACCTATCTAATATAGTATCAATAAGTCTGCAAACGAAGGAATGAATTGTTATATTTTATTTTTTCTGTTTCCTGGCGAAATTCGCCCTGGCTATGCCTACGGGTTGTTCGATTTTGCAAAAAAAAGAGGCTACAAAAACGTAACCTCTTTTGTCTGGCAAATCCCTTTTATTTTCCTGCCACAAGTGTAGCATTTGATTAGCTGAATCTTTTTTCTATTTAAATAAAACCCTAACTAATTTTTTCTTTCCCAGCCAAGTGTTCCACCGTGTGAGGAGCACCATGAAAATATCTCAAAAGAAACGTGCCCTTCAAGAGATAGGACTGAAATCCAAAGTAAGTTTTAAAAATAATCATAGCGGTTAACCGATTATTTTATAGTGAGCTTATTTTCTATTTTTTTGGGAAACAGACCAGCGATTTTCGGCATTAGAAGCAATATGCCGGGACGACTTATTTTACCTGTAAGCGTTACAACACCGTTTTCTACTCTTGCCCGTACATCAGGAAAGGGAGCAATAACTGCCTGTACTACATTGTTAAGCTTTTCATCCGCAGCCGGTGGGGCCGGTGGCGCTGGCGGCGGTGTAACGGTTATTTCGTTCACCACAGATTGTACGCCTTGTACATCGCGGGCATCAACTTCCGCTTTTCTTTTTGCTGCTGGACTTTTCACTTCCCCGGAAAGCGTTACAACACCGTCTGCCACGGCTACATCAACATCGTCATTCTTAACTGCTGTAGATACATTGGTTTTCAATTCTACATCATTTGACTTACAACTAACAAGGCAACTGAATGCAACGAGGGAAAGGCCTGCAAATATTTGTTTGATTTTCATTTAATTCTTTTTAATTTTTTTTGAAATTGTTTAACCTATGCATTAGCTAAAGAACTATGCCATAGCAAGGATCATTTATCCTTGACCCAGTAGTATTTGCATCAATTACTGCTAAACCATCATATCAACACAGGATCTGATTTACTTCGCTAATGCATAAAAAAAGAGGCTGCAAAAAACGCAACCTCTTTTTTATAATTTGTCAATCCTTTTTATTTTCCTACCACAAGTTTAGCCATTTGTATAGCTGAACCTTTTTGTATTTTAATAAAATACGTACCATTTACAAGGCTGCTTACATCAAGTTTCCTGGTATTTGCTCCTGCATTAACGGCAAAATTGTTTTTCGAAACGGCTGCACCTGTTTGACTAATAACAGAAATTGAAGCAGTGCCGCTCGTTTCTGCATTAAAGGTGAGGTTAGCAGTATTACGGGCCGGGTTGGGAGACACGGAAATGGTATTGCTCACATATTGCGGCTCTGCCATTCTTGCTGCTGTTCCTGTTTGTACACGCAGGGTATAACAACTGCTGGCATTGAAAGTTCTGTTATTTCTTGGATAAACCTTTGCATAATAGGTCCCGGCTGTTACCGTTCTGCTGATGGTTTCGCTAACCGTACCGCTATTTAAAGATGATTGCAGCGTGCTGCCGGTACTGCTAAGTAAAGCAAGCTGGTAGTCAGCTGGCAATGTTCCTAATGTAATGGTTATGGTACCACCTGTTGTTATGGTGAATTTGTAGTAATCATTATCGCTCTTCACGTTTATCAAACCAAACACATCGGTATTCAGTGGTATGGTAGCAGCGCCTCCTGTTGTTCCGTTGGTACTTACATCATAGCTGCCGGGGCAGGTAATTGTTGGTGTTGTGGTTGTAAACTGTGCCTGCACATAATTACCGGTGCCTGCTGCACAATTTATTCTCACCCTAAATTCATATGCTGTGCCAGCTGTTAAACCTGTCAAATTTACTGAGTTGGCTGTAGTAGCCGTGGCTGCATTAATCCAGGTGGATGACGATGCAGCTTTATAGCCCACATCATAACTGTTGGCGCTTGCATCTGCATTCCATCCAAGGGTAGCCGATGTTTGGGTGATGGCCGTTGCCGTTAAGCCAGCCGGATCTGCGCACGGTGCTGGTGCCCCGATGGTGAAGTTCGTATTCGAAATATCAAAGAAGATATTGCCCACCGATTCAACTTTGATACGATTGGTTGTACCGGTTGTGGAGGGAACGGTAACGACTTCTGTGCCATCGTTGGCTGTTGATGAAGCTAACACGGCAGGAAACGTATTGCCACCATCAGTAGACAGTAAAATATTTACCGCCTGGCAGTTTACAGAACCTGCGTTGGTACCGTTTACTGCCCAGGTAACGGTTGCTGTACTTCCTGCACTCCAAGTAATATTTGTATTAGGCGCCGTAACCTGGAACGGACCAGAAGTATTGGTAACGGTAACAACTACGTCTGTAAAAGCTGTTTGACCCACCGCCACCGGAGCGGTTGAACTATAAGTATGGTTATCTCTTACCGTTAACCTGAAATTTAAAGTTCTTGACACTGAGCTTAGTGCTTCCGTGTTTGCACCTGCATCACCACCAGGCAAGGGGCCTGATATCAATGCACCGGCAAGTATGGTTGATAATTTTGGAAAAAGCCTGGCTGGCGTTGCTACAGGACTAAATGATAACCAGTTTGGACCCGTTGTTTTTGTTGCAGACGCAACACTGCTGGCGCCCGATGTGGTTGAATTATCATTTTGCTCCCAGCAGTAGGTGAGCGGATCGCCATTTGCATCAGTAGCAGAAGCAGTAAGTGCAAACGGTGTACTGATCGGGATGGTATAATTGCTAACAGCACCGATAACAGGAGCCGCATTGTTTGCAGTAATGTTTGTAGAGATCGGGCATGTTTTCGCGGCTAAATTGGACTGAATCTGGGCGATAGATGTTTCATGAAATATATCGATGGAATGTGGTGCCACATCCTGGGCGGTGATACCCGCATAACCCATAATAGTAATGCCAGAACCTATTTCTTTATTTTGTCCTGTGCCTGACTCTAGCTGAAATGAGAAAGTGTGGTTGGCGCCCAGTTGGTGCCCCACTTCATGCACCACATAATCTATATCAAAATTGTCTCCCTGCGGAATGCCGTCAGCCGGT
>JBKJNG010000623.1:0-4572 GCA_046596065.1 Phnomibacter sp.
GAAACATGCGGAAAAAGCGGCAAGAGCCGGACGTAATGCAGCGGATGACCTTAGCGATCTTCAGAAAGATATTCTAAAATTAAAGAAAAAGATTGCTGAGGATGAAGCCAGGCTGGGTATAGTCACTGGCTTATCAGTGCAGTAATTATTAACTTTTTCCCTACAAATTGACATATCAGTGAGCTATATGGCCTGTCGCATTTGGATTTTTTATTTTGTGAAACGAGTAGGATGATTTGAAAATCAAAGCCGGCGGAATTTATTCAATCATACGAATGCCGGTTGAAGCGCTTTTCTAACCACTGGCGCGACCACGTTTCCAAATAATTCAATTGAATGCATCAGCTGTTTGTGCGGCATAACGCCTACATTAATTTGTGCTAAGAACCTGGTAGGACGAATCATTTTCATATAAAATTTTATCAATCACACGTTGCAGGCTGCTTACCAGCAACGAGTTATACGGACTGATTGCTGCATTGAACTGCTGCGGGGAGGTTGGCGACCATCTTCTTTAACGACCAATCATTAGTCATTACATAGGCATAAGGCCGAAAGAATTCATCCGCTGCCTGTTGGAAAGTATCAGCATATTAATGTGAATTACTACCTAAACTGAAGTCTTGTTATATCATGCAGGGGCTTTAAATAACGCTTGTGGAATAATTTGGTAAACGGTGCAAAATGGGCATGCGTGCCTCCTATATTGGTGAGCGCCATTGGCAACACAAGATTAGCCGCACTAAAGGCCGATTGTGATTCGATAAAAGAGCCACGGCTGTTGTTAATGCTGAGTGGCCTGATGCGAAGGATGGTGCGCAGCAAAGCACCTAAACATTAGCGGAGCCCGCAGCAGGCCAAACTCAAGCCGTTGGTCCACTATCAGGCCAGCATAAATTACAAAGCAGCAGCAAGCACAGCTTCCTGTTTTTTGCTCTTCCTGAATGGCGGTAATGTAAACCAGGTAAGTGCACGCCAGAGCCATTCTACAGGCCCGTAATAAAAGCGTTTCATCCACCACTTACCGATGTAGATCTGCAGGATGAAAAAGGCGATGGCCAGCGGAAAAATCACACTATTGCCAACTTCATCGAGTTGATTAAGGCCATATCCATAAAAGAACAGTAATCCAAAAACGGTTTGTGTAAGGTAGGTAGTTAACCCCATTCTTCCCATGGGTGCCAGACCTGATAAGCGTTTTTGCCATTTAGCATTTTGGAATAGCAGAACAAAGCACGCAACATACACCATGCTTAATGCGGGGTCATATGTATTCACGATCATTGAACCGATTAACTGCGGCAATGTTTTAGGGGCGCTGCCAAATTGCAGGTGAAGCAATCCATAACTGGCAACGGCCGAAACACTCAAAGCAAGCGAGATCCACATCCATTTTTTAAAGCCTTTTTCATAAGCAGCAACATCTTCAAATATTCTGCGGCGTGCCATATAAAAGCCAAGTATAAACAAACCCATTGTTACAAACAGGCGGCCACTAAAAAGCTGGAAGGCTAATTTATTTTGAAACTCTTTTGTGATATTATTTTTTATGATCCAGCCATAATCGCCTTCTTTAACTTTGTTATAAAATACGGTACCATCTTTACCCATTTTCTTAACGTCAACGCCCCCCGGACCTTGTGCCGTTTTTTCGATAACCGGTTTGCTGAGCGTACTGATATAGTTTACCGTGTTGAAAATGGCAGATGGCCCGTTAATCATGAAAAAGAAAGCCCAAATAAGCAACCATTTATTATTAGCTTTAAAATACAACAACAGGAATAAACCGAGCACTGCATATATCACCAGTATATCGCCACGGTAATGAATATGATGCACGAAAGCAATCAGAAAAAGTATCACTAACCGCCATGCGAAACGGCCTAACAGAGGTTTCTTCTTTTCTTTGGCATTCAATATTTGTATACCAAAGCTGAGGCCGAATAAAAAAGAAAAAATAGTAAAGAATTTTCCGAAAATAAGTACATCGGTAATCATCTGAAGAATAGGATCAACGGCATTTTTTATTCCCAGGGCTTCATGCCCCGGCGGGGGAAAGCCTGCAAAATATTGGTTATTAGCATGCGCCAGTATGATACCGAAAAGCGCAAAGCCTCTTAATGCATCTACTATTTGGATACGTGGCTTAGTTGAAAGGTTTGATTGCATTTGATATGGCGTTGAGTGATTGAGAAGTCTTTAAAATATACAGGTACAATATATAATAATTGACTCGTAACTGCAATTGTAAAAGGATTCACATTACCAAAAAATCACATAATTGGGTGGTTATTTTTTTGCAGGCAAAAGCATGATGCTCATAGACCACAAATGCGCACGGGTGAATGGCAACCAGGTTAATCTAAACCAAATGGCTTTCTATGAGAGAAATATTGTTATGTAAAATGGATTATGTGGATTAACTATACCTGTCGTTTCTCCAGGGATAAGCTGTATTGGAATACCCTCTTTCTTCCCAAAAACCCAGCCGGTTACCTATCATAAATTCAATGCGATTAATCCATTTTGAACCTTTCCATGCATACAACTGTGGAGTGATCATCCTAACCGGGCCGCCATGCTCTTTTGCCAGCGTTTTACCTTCTGCAGTATGTACCAGTAATACATCGGGTTTTAGTGCTTCTTCCAGCGAGAGATTGGTACTGTAATCATCATATCCATAACACATGACATGCGTGGCATTTTCATTTGGTAATACCAGTGCGGCAAGGTCGGGCAGTCGTACGCCTTTCCATGCTACATTTAATTTACTCCAAGTGGTTACACAATGAAAATCGGAGATATCATCCGATTGAGGCAATGCCATAAAATCATCCCAGGTAAGTATGGTGGGATGTTCTACCGCGCCATCAATAACCAACCGCCATTCACTTAATAAAATATTGGGTTGTATGCCCAAATCAAGCACAGGCCATTTGGGAGTAATGGTTTGGCCTATTGGTACAGATGGCATGCCATGGCGATTTAGTGCACCCCTGCCCATTGGCTTATTATCGGCGACAGAAGGTGTTTGCTTTATCTTCTCTTCAAAGCGGGCCTTCAGTTTCATACGGGCCTCCACTATGCGTTGTAATTTGTCGGGTGATTCCATAATGGAAAATTATTGCAAAAAAGACAATTATGCGTTTTGGGACGCATGTGCTACCATTACGGTACGATTAATAAAACAGGTTGATTTCATTTAATGTCATTAATGTTCAACCCATACATTTTTCATTATGAACCATAGGCAGTATTAACCGGCAGAAATTTGAAGTTCACATACTGGTAAATTCTTTGATTCGTAATTAAAAACAAAAAAAAGCCGCTATGCAGCTCTTATATTTCATGCTTACAAAATAATCAGTTAAGGGCAGCGTCCATTTTTCTTCGAGGTAAGCCAAATCCTGTAGTCTCGTTCACTTCCTAACAAAAATTGATAGCTATTCCAGCAACCTCGTCATCAAGAAAGTTTTGAATTTCAGCTACGCTGTTTCCTTCCCAAACACAGGTGCCGGTTTTGCCATCCTGTGATGGAAATACCACATGAACCCTTGTGCCTGCGGGTGCAGAAGACGCTACGTCTTTTGCTTTTGCCCAGAAAGTATCCGGGGTGCCGCCCAGCCGTTGGTTGCGGGGCAGGCTACTGCCTAGCCGCATTTAACATCCGCCCATCAACATTAGTAATAATATTAATATTCAGCTTTTAAATATATCAGCGCACATAAAGTTAATTCTGTGCGGATTTACCCCGTCAAAAAATAGCATGGTAATTAATTGGCTTCTGTATATTTTTTAAAACTATCGAGGATGTTTTGCCATCCAACGCGTTGCATTTCAATGGGGTTTGTGTCTTCCGCTTCAAAGCTTTCTACCACTTTCGCAGCATTCCCCAGGTCTGTAAAAGTCACTTTCACCTTTCTTCCATCATCAAGCGTATTTTCAATGAATTCCTTGTTTTTTACTTCATAGTATATGCCGCTAAAATCAAAACCCATACTGCCATCTTTAGCTTCCATCCGGTAAACAAAACTTCCACCTTTTCTTAAATCATTTTTTGCACTTGGTGTATGCCAATCTTCTGATGCGTTGTTCCATTTAATAATGTGTTCAGGCTTGGTCCAGTATTTCCAAACTTTTTCAATGGGTGCCTCAATTGTATTCTCTATTGTAATAATTGTTTTTTCCGTTGTTTCCATGTTGCTTGGTTTTAAATGTTGTGGCAATTTTTTACACAGCAAACATCCGATAACTTTTTAATTAAAAGCTGTGTAAAAACGACAATCAGCAGGGCATTTGCGACATTGGTTATTGTACTCTTGCAAATAATTGAATGCTTTAAGCCTTAATTTGCCATGGATTTTCACCTTGCTCCTAGGTTTTTAAGGCAGGAAATTGTAAATAAGAGGATGAAAAGAACAGCCTTATAATTTGCAATAGCTTAAAACTGGCATCATTTCCTTATTATTTCTTTCATAAGATAAAAAATAACCATGCTTAGCAACAACGATATATTGAAGAAACTTCGCGTAGCACTATCATTAAAAAATGATGATATTATTGAGATACTGG
>JBKJNG010000624.1:0-3913 GCA_046596065.1 Phnomibacter sp.
AGTACTGGCCTGGGTTTCAGCTGCTCAACCATGGTGGCTGATATTTGTACTTGCTTACCTGGTGGGTGCATTTGCGGATCATGCATTATTTGTATTGATCCATGAGTGCGCACACCGGTTGCTTTTCAAAAATCCTGCGGCCAACAGGCTGGCAGGAATACTGGCGAATATGCCCCAGATTTTTCCGAGTTCGGTGTCTTTTGAAAGGTATCATATCAAGCACCATTCTTTCCAGGGCGTGCACGAACTCGATGCCGATCTGCCAAACCATTGGGAGGCAAAACTGATTAATAATTATTCTATCGGTAAGGCATTGTGGTTGCTGTTTTATCCATTTTTTCAAATATTCAGAATCTCGAGATTGAAAGAAATAAAACTCTTTGATAAATGGATTGCGCTCAACTGGTTGGTTCAAATTGTATTCGTTACCGCAGTTTGCTATTTCTTTGGGCTCAAGGGATTTTCATTTCTATTTCTTAGTTTCTTTTTTAGCATCGGCCTGCATCCACTGGGTGCACGCTGGATACAGGAACATTACCTCACGCTTAGTAAAGACCAGGAAACTTATAGCTATTACGGCGTTTTAAACACGGTGGCTTTTAACGTGGGTTATCACAATGAGCACCACGATTTTCCGTCCGTACCATGGAACCGCTTACCAAAAATTAAACAAGGCGCACCCTCTTTTTATAACAGCCTGCATTTTCACAAATCGTGGACTTTGCTTTTTTTCCGCTTCCTGTTCGACCAGGAAATTTCGTTGTTTTCGCGAGTGATCAGGAACAACCGGGGCAAAGTAAAATTGGCGGACGAATCGAAGCCGGATATAGAGCTTACCGCAGCAACAGGATCAGCAGTTTCGCACACGTAAAAGTGCTTTTCCGCTTTGGCCGTACCTTTCAGCCTTACTATGGATATTGCGCAAAACAACTGGCACATCCCCCCTCCCACCGTTACCTTTTTTGCAGAGGTAATTGTGCCATTATACCTGCCGCGTACGCTTACCTGGAGTATTCCTGAAGAATACCGCGATAAGATAAAGCCCGGTTGCCGGGTTGAAGTGCAGGTTGGTAAAACCAAACGTTATGCCGGCATTGTAAAACTGGTTCACAGTAAAGTACCAGAAAACTTTGAACCAAAACCACTGCTAAGTTTACTGGACGAAGAACCGGTTTTATACGAAACACAATTACAATTGTGGAACTGGATTGCTACTTATTATTTATGCAGCGAAGGGGAAGTAATGATGGCTGCTTTACCGGCTCATTTAAAATTAAGCAGCGAAACCATTGTTCAATACAACGATGATCATGGTTTGGATTTGACTGCATTATCTGATCGGGAATATCTTATTGCTGAGGCGCTCGAAATAAAAAAAGAATTGAAGCTTGGCGAGGTTCAAAAAATACTTGACAGCAGTCTGGTTTATCCCGTTATAAAAAAATTAATAGATAAAAGAATCTGCACGGTTTGGGAAGCGCTAAATGAAAAGTATAAAGAGAAAACAGAAAGCTACGTATTGCTTCAACCAAAATATCGCAACGAAAGCGAGTTGGAATTGCTGCTAAACGAATGGAAAAAATCACCTAAACAACTTGATCTTTTATTAGCCTTCCTGCATTTTCAAAAAACGGAAGGAGAAGTAACAAAACAATCTTTATTAAAAAAAGCGAATGCGACAGCGGCAGTACTCGATGGATTAGTTGACAAACAAATATTATTGGTAGAAAAAAGAAATGTTGACAGGTTACCGGCTTTACCAAAACAAGTTGATCTTTCTTATACATTATCGCCACAACAGTGCATTGCATTGGATCAAGTAAAAACACAACTCGGTGAAAAAAATATTTGCCTTCTGCATGGTGTAACCGGTAGTGGAAAAACGCTTTTGTACATTCACCTCATCGCAGAAGAATTGCGTAAAGGGAACCAGTGTTTGTTCCTGCTACCGGAGATAGCACTCACCTCGCAAATCATTCGCAAACTTCGCCAGCATTTGGGCGGACATGTAGCGGTGTATCATTCAAAATTCAACCCGAATGAACGGCTTGAATTATGGCATAAAGTAAAGACGGGCGAAGTGCAGGTGGTGCTTGGTGCAAGGTCTGCGCTGTTTTTACCTTTCAGGCAATTGTCGTTAATTATTGCAGATGAAGAACATGACACTTCTTACAAACAACAGGATACTTCGCCACGTTATCATGCACGGGATGCGGCCATTTATTATGCATCGTTAACCAATGGAAAAGTACTATTGGGAAGTGCAACACCATCATTGGAGTCTTACTTCAATTGCAGCACCGGCAAATATGGATTGGTAAAACTGAACGAACGCTTTGGCGATTTACAATTGCCTGATATTGAAGTGGTGGATATAAAACCAATTCAATTTAAGTTGAAACAAAAAGTAATTATTAGTGATGCATTATTACTGGCAATACAGGAAACAATTGCGAAGAATAAACAAGTTATTATTTTTCAAAATCGCCGTGGCTATACGCCTTACCAGGTATGTACGAGTTGCGGCTGGATCCCAAAATGCACACATTGCGATGTGTCATTAAGTTTTCATAAATCAACCGGCAAACTGCATTGCCATTATTGCGGAAGCACCTACCCCATTGCCCTAACATGTGCCGCATGTGGTAACCAGAATTTTATGCAGAAGAATTTCGGCACCGAGCAACTGCAAGAGAAACTGGAACAATTGTTGCCCGATATAAGAATTGCAAGAATGGATACCGATAGCGTTCGCGGTAAAAATTCGCACGATAACCTGATAAAACAATTTGAGCAACAAAAAATACAAGTATTAGCTGGCACGCAAATGGTAGTAAAAGGCCTGGACTTTGATCATGTTGGTTTGGTGGGAATTCCGGATGGTGACGCAATACTGCATTTCAGTGATTTCAGGGTGAATGAGCGGGCTTTTCAATTGATTGAACAAGTAAGCGGTCGTGCTGGTCGCAAGGGCGAAAAAGGGCGTGTGGTGATTCAACTACAGGATATTACACCCCCACTGTTACCCTTGCTTGCGCAACATGATTACGATGGTTTTTTTAATGCGGAACTTGAAAGCAGGCGGTTGTTTTTTTACCCGCCGTACAGTCGCATAATAGTGATACAGTGCAGGAATATTAATAAAGCAACCGCCCATCTTGCCATGCAAACACTTTGCAACTGGCTGGCGGTTAAATATGAAAAATACCTGGTCGGCCCCGCCGAACCACCTGTAAGCCGTATCAGGAATCAGTATATTGCAGAGTGTATGCTGAAGCTGCCAAAACAACAACGTGTATTACACGAATGCAAGCAATACTTACTGCAGGGTAAAATTGAAATGCTTCACCAGCCTTCGTTTAAAAACACCTCTGTAATTATTGATGTTGATGCCGTGTAGCGATGCAGAAAAAAAAGACAAGACTACCCGGTCGTATTATATCAATTCTACTTAAAAACTTTGATGCATACCAGTGCAAAAAATAAAAAACACTTGTTACATAAACAACATTACATGCCTTATTAAAAGTGAAAATTGCCTTTAATAAATTTCAATAACCCAAGCTATAGCTTTATGAAAAGACTTATTTCAAAATACATTTCGCTATTGTTGTTTTCAATAGCAATACAAACAATTTCGTTTGCGCAAAATTCGGTTTTAATTAATTTAGGAAGTGCTTCATGCCCTTCGCCGATTCCCGGTTTTTTTCTGATAAAGAATCCATTAACCGCTTCACCTTCATTAATGGCGGGCTGCGATCTTTCTGCGCAATTACCTGATTATTACAGTGTATTTATTGCCTACAATCCACGCAACAACAAAATGTATGTTGCAGACATACGGACCGGCGTAACTAAAATCTGGATACTGGATATAGGCTTACCTGCAAGTATTGGATGTCCGTCTGTAATT
>JBKJNG010000641.1:0-3896 GCA_046596065.1 Phnomibacter sp.
GTTCAACAAAACCGATAGCTGATAACAATAACGAGGCCGGTAAAAGCAAAAACCGTCGTGTAGAAATTGTACTAGGTGAGTAAACTTCTCCTGCAAAAAGAAACCACGAAGACACTAAGACACAAAGCCACACGAAGAAAACAAGCTAGAAAGAAGAATTGAAAAACAGCACGAAGCCTTAGTGAAACTTAGTGCCTTCGTGTCTTTGTGGTTCAACTCCAACATGTAGCATGATGCCCTAGTAAATTTTAGAGTCCCGATGTCCTCGTGGTTAAAAATAAACAACAACAAACATGGAAGCAATAATTAATAAACAGAAAATAAAACAGGAGGACTTTGCCAATAAACGCAAACCCCTCACATCACCTCTAAAGTTGGGTGACATCTTTAAACCGTTTGGAAAAATCAGCAAGCAGACAGTAATCATCATGGTGGTCATGCAGGTGGTCATTACATTGCTGGTATGGCAAACAACCTCCAATGGTCTTATTCCAAAACCAACCAGCATAGCGGCCGCTTTCGGGCAGTTGCTTACTTCCAAACTATTACTTGACAACATGCTTGTAAGCCTTGTGCTTACACTAAAAGCCATGTTGTATTCTATCTTCATCACACTCTTCTTTGCTTATACATCAGTAATACCATTTTTTAAAAGCATCGCACAGTTTATTGTGAAGTGCAGGTACCTAACGTTGACGGGTTTAATATTCGTCTTTACGCTATTAACCAAAGATGGAAGTGCACTAAAATTATCATTACTGGTGTTTGGTATTGTACCCTTCTTTACCACATCCTTCTTATCCATTATTGTAAACATCGATAAACAGGAATATGAATTATGTAAAACGCTTGGTTACAACAACTGGCAAACATTGTATGAAGTGATCATCGTTGGTAAAGCCGACCAGGTGTTTGAAATACTACGGCAAAACTTCGCTATCTCGTGGCTGATGATCACGATGGTAGAAGGTTTAAGTATGAGCGAAGGCGGTATAGGCTCGCTGCTCATCAAGTTTAATAAGTACAACGATATTACGAATGTAATTGCCTTACAGCTGGTGATTTTCATTCTCGGTTTGGGATTCGATTATTTATTAGGAACCACAAGGCATTGGTTGTTTCCGCATAGCAAATTAAAACAAGCAACATCATGACAACACATATCAAATCCGAAACATTGTTACAGGCAGATAAAATTAATCTTTCCTATGGCGACAATATCATCCTTCGCGATATTAATTTCTGCATAAAGGATATTATTCGTCCTGATATGCAGCAAGGGCAGGTGGTATCATTAATCGGCAGAAGCGGCATTGGTAAAACACAATTGTTTAAAATATTATCGGGTCTCCAAAAGCCCAGTTCAGGAGCAGTGAAAATAAACAACAATGAAACCGTAAAAGCCGGCGATATGGGTGTGATTTTCCAGAACTATTATTTGTTTGAATGGAGAACCGTTCATCAATCATTGTTGCTTGCAGCAAAGCAAAACAATTTGATGAAAGGAAAAGAAAAAAAAATGATTGATCACTATGCAAATGAGTTTGCGTTAAAAGATGAACTGCAGAAATACCCGCAGCAATTATCCGGCGGTCAACGGCAACGTGCAAGCATTATTCAGCAACTCCTAAAAGGCTCTGACTTTTTATTGCTTGATGAACCTTTTTCAGGGCTTGATGTGTGTGTACTCGACAGGGTAGTCAGCCTTTTATTGCAGGTATCGATTTCCGACGAACTCAAAACGCTCATCATTGTATCGCATGATATTACCACTTCCGTAGCCATATCAGACACCGTGCTGATCATGGGAAATGAACCCGGCAAACCCGGCGCCACCATTAAAAAAGAAATCGACCTGATTGAGAGAGATTTAGCATGGCAAAAAGACATTAAAAAAGAAAAAGCATTTCTTGATACGGTAGAAGAAATTAAAGCCTGTTTGTAGTTGTTGTTTAACAGTTCCTCTCTTGCCTTGTGCAGGAGGGGACTGTTTTTTACATGTCAAATTAAAAAGTTAATCGCAAGCTTGAAGGCGCCTTGCTGCATTATTGATTATTTTTCCAAATTTTCAATCAAAGCGATGGCAAAACCAACTAAAAGTGGTGGTGATAAAAAATCGGCGGGGCCGGGCATCTTCAGCGTGCTGAAGCCCTACAAGAGCAGGATCTTACTACTGGTATTTTTGGCATTTTTGGGTAACGGTGTCAATTTGATCTTACCGAAGATCATCGCCTCGGCAATTGACTCCTACCCTTCCAATTATGCCTTTAACAGGGTAATGCTCAGTTACATCTGCGCTTCCCTGGTGGTATTTGTTTTCACGTGGTTGCAGGGCATGGTGCAGGTATATGCTTCTGAAAAAGTAGCCCGTGATCTGCGCACTACATTATCGCAAAAAATCTCCCGGCAAAGTAGCGTGTATATCGAAGCTTCCAACCCTTCTAAACTGCTAACAAATCTTACTTCAGATGTGGATGCCATCAAGATGTTTGTATCGCAGGCAATTGTGTCCATCTCCTCTTCTGTTTTTATCATTACTGGCGCGTGCATCCTGTTGTTTATTACCAATTGGAAACTGGCTTTTAGCGTAATTGCCATCATTCCAATTATTGGTGGTGCCTTTGCTTTTGTGTTGAAAAAAGTGCGGCCACTGTTTCTTCAAAACAGGCAGGTGATCGACAGGTTAAACAAAGTGATCAATGAAAGCATATTGGGAGCGGCAATCATTCGTGTGATCAACTCGCAGCAACCTGAATACGTCAAGTTTGTAGATGCCAACACGCAATCAAAAAACCTCGGCATGCAGGTGTTGAAAATGTTTGCGACGCTCATCCCGGTTATCATCTTTACCGCAAACCTGGGTGGCCTCGCCATCTTAACCCTTGGCGGTCGTTTTGTGATCAGCGATACCATGACACTTGGTGATTTTGCGGCCTTCAACAGCTATCTCTCCATGCTCATCTTTCCCATACTTGTGATCGGATTTATGAGCGGCATGATTGCACAGGCATCGGCAAGCCACGTACGTATAACGGGTCTGTTACATGAGCCCGACCCGGTGGATACGAGCACTATCAAACAAGTATTGAAAGGCAATGTAAACGTGCAAAATATTTCGATGGTTTATG
Organism: Phnomibacter sp.; assembly: GCA_046596065.1. Lineage (GTDB taxonomy): Bacteria > Bacteroidota > Bacteroidia > Chitinophagales > Chitinophagaceae > Phnomibacter. The sequence continues at coordinate 3,129 of JBKJNG010000641.1, forward strand.
GTGAAAAAACCGCGTTGACAGGTATCAGCTTTAGCGTGCCGGCCGGCAGTTCACTGGCTGTTATCGGGCCAACCGCAGCAGGCAAAACACAGTTGCTCTATGTACTTACGGGCCTTCTGAAACCTACCGGCGGCAGGGTGAGCTACGATGGTGCCGATATTGAAGCCTATGACAAGGAAAATTTTTATAGCCAGGTGGGATTTGTTTTCCAGGATAGTATCCTGTTCAACATGAGCATCAGGGAAAATATTGCTTTTAGTAAAACTGCCACAGATGAATCACTTCAGAAAGCCATTGCTACTGCGGAACTCAAAGATTTTATTGAAAACCTGCCGGATAAACTGGACACCATTGTTTCGGAAAGAGGTACCACGCTTTCGGGTGGACAAAAGCAGCGGCTGATGCTGGCAAGGGCGCTGGCGAATAACCCCAGGGTATTGCTGCTCGATGATTTTACAGCAAGAGTGGATACAAACACTGAAACAAGAATATTATCTAATCTGCAACGAAACTATCCCGGCATTACGCTGATCTCTGTTACACAAAAAATTGCAACGGCCGCAAGCTTCAACCAAATTATTGTGTTAATGCAGGGCGAGATAGTAGCAACTGGCATACATGAAACACTGCTGAAAGAAAGCCCGGAATACGTACAAATTTTTAACTCACAGCAAAGCACCAGCAACTATGAAGTACAACCTCAATGAGCTGTCGGCACAACAGCAAAAAACATCCAGCCTGCGTGCTTTGCAGAAGTTATTGCGGCTG
>JBKJNG010000068.1:0-2702 GCA_046596065.1 Phnomibacter sp.
AGCAGCGTAGTGGGTGATTCTGTTATGTTTTCCACTTTCGATCATATTCCTGCTTATGGTAAATATGATACTACCGCACAGTCAGCCTATGATTTCATTGATTTTCTTGGGGAAATGAAGATTGGTGATTCTGCGGAATATGTAAGATCTGTTGATACACTATTGAAAAGAGGACAACTGCAGTTGGGCGGTCCGTTTAAAAAAGGCGGTACAATAAAAGGGTATCTTAAAGTACTGGGAACCTTTAAAAACGAAGCTGAAATGAGTACTGATCACGAAAAAGAAGTTGAAATGGAGAAAAAGCGGGAAATAGCTTCTCTTGAGAAATATCTCCAGGATAAAAAATTAGGCAACCCCGTTAAAACTACTAATGGCGTTTTAGTAGTAATGGAAAAAGAAGGAACCGGCGCTAAAGCTGATAGCGGATTAAAGGTTACCGTTAACTACACCGGTGCCCTGAAAAATGGCAACAAATTCGATTCTAATCTCGATAGTACTTTTCAACATGTTAGACCATACGAGTTTGTAGTTGATGCGCACCAGGTAATTCCGGGATGGGCCGAGGGTATAAAGCTCTTTAAAGAAGGTGGCAAAGGGAAAATGTTTATTCCCGCAATGCTGGCTTACGGCCCGCAATCTCAGGGTGAGCGCATGCCTGCTTTTAGCGACCTGGTTTTTGACATTGAATTATTAAAGGTTGGTCCGGCAGATGTTGCGCCTGCGGTTCCCGAAATGCCTTTGCAAAAATAATTTGCTGATGCAGGTTTTACTTTAGATTAACCGCAAAGAAATTTAAGTGAAGACCCGGATGTAACAGTCCGGGTTTTTAAGTGTTAAAAACGGTAGTTTTGTTTGCCTTTGAAGAAAAGATTTGGCTATAATGACAGGCTGCTGCAAGAATCAATGGCCGGAAAAATAATTGAACTGTGTCCCGATTTAAAGACTCTATAGTTAACAATATCCCTGTTCATAAATGGATCGTGTTTGTTTTCGATACCATTATTGCTGTAGCGGCTTTGGCGCTTGCCGGCTACCTGGTAAAACGACTTTCAATAAATACAGGGTCTTTAAAAACCAGTTACCAGCTTTTGTTAGCAGCGGTCACTTATGCCATTTTCTTTTATTTTTTTAAAACAGGAAATGCCATTCCAAAACGGGCCGATTTTAAATTTGTGCTGAGAAGTCTTGATGCCATCTCTGGTTCTTTTATAGCATTAATGTTGCTAAACCTGTTTTTGAAAATGACAGGAAAGCCACCACTTATCAGCAATATTGTTCTGATTCTAAGTACGGTAGCAAGTATTTTTATGATTGGTGGTTACCGTTTTATTGCCGTATTGCTGCTTGGACAAATCGCAGACAATGGTTCTGATAAACCGTCCGGCACAGCTGTTGCAACTTTATTAGCGCTAAACAATGACTACCAGCGGCATAGTAACCCGGTGTTGCAGATCATTAAGGCTAAAAGAATTTTAATTACAGGTGCTGCAGGTTCTATTGGTAGTGGACTTGCGCATCAGATCACAGCACTAAACCATACGCAATTAGTTCTTTGCGATCAAAGTGAAAATGGTTTGTACGAACTCGAATATGCACTCACCAGCAGGTACCCAGCGGCTGCAAAGCCAGTGATATTTATTGGGGATGTTCGGGACCAGGCCGTAATGGAAAATCTTTTTTTAAAGTACAAACCACAGGTTATATTTCACGCCGCGGCGTATAAGCATGTTCCCATGATGGAAGCCCACCCTTCAGAGGCGATCAGGAACAATGTGTACGGAACAAAAGTGATGGCAGACCTTGCGCTAAAATATAATGCGGAACGTTTTTTACTGGTATCTACCGATAAGGCCATTAATCCAACCAACGTAATGGGAGCATCAAAACGTATCGCGGAAATGTATGTGCAGGCAGTTGCGGGCGCACAGAATGGCGGGCAGGTAATGGATGATAAAAATGGTAAAGCAATACCGCAAACAAAGTTCATTACAACGCGGTTTGGTAATGTAGCCGGATCAAACGGGTCTGTTATTCCAAGATTTAAGGAACAAATTGCGGCTGGTGGCCCTGTAACGGTTACCCATCCTGATATTACCCGGTATTTTATGACATTGCCAGAAGCCTGTGCCCTGGTTTTAGAGGCTGTCGCCATTGGAAATGGCAGCGAGATTTATATGTTTGATATGGGAGAGCCTGTAAAAATTTCTGACCTGGCGAATAAAATGATTATTCAGGCGGGGCTTAAGCCGGAAGTTGATATAAAAATTAAGTACATTGGATTAAGACCAGGTGAAAAGTTGTACGAAGAATTACTGAATAAGGATGAAGAACTAATATCCAAAGACAATAAAAAAATACTGGTTGCAAAAGTGCCTGTGTATGATTTTGAAATAATTGATAATGCTATTTCAATCTTATTGCAAGCCGCTGCAGACAATAACGATGAAGCCGTTGTACAACAAATGAAACGGATCGTAAGCGAGTATATCAGTAACAATTCGGTATACGAGTCTCTCGATAAAATTGATAACCCAACGGTTATGGCAACAAGCTAGCGTTATGTTAAACGTAATATGTCGCTGTAAAGTAAGTAGTGAATAGTGAGCTGTGGGTAAATACAGGCACGCTGCATAATTCCTATAATTACCGACAACTCAAGGTTAACATAGCACCAAAAGCTTATTAAACTATTTATTAAATTA
>JBKJNG010000245.1:0-9761 GCA_046596065.1 Phnomibacter sp.
TTCATTTCTTTTATTCTTGCTTTTATTAAATGCATTTTTGAATACTTAGGATGGCCGAATGAGTTTTTTATAAATGGCAATCAATTTTTGCTGGGAAGCACCAAATGCATAAGCAAAGTAGATGTAAAAAAAAATAACCTGCATCCTGTAAACACCATTCACCCTGTATTTACGGGCAGACGTGGTTACATACCCGTCAATAACAGCAAAGCTTCCTTTTTCACGAATGCGGTGAATAATTTCCTGGTCTTCCATAATAATTAAATCCTCTCTGAAACCACCAATGGCTTCAAAAATTGATTTGCGTATAAATAAACTTTGATCCCCAAATCGAACTGCATTTACATTGAACCGCGTAAACCAGGCATTGGCTTTTAAAAACCAATGATTATAATCAAAGCGCAACCTGTAACATCCGGCAACATAGCCAGAATTTATCTTTCCCAATATATCTTCAACAAACCCTGTTGGTGGCATTGAATCCGCATGAAGAAAATACAGAATATTTCCAGTGGCATTTTTTGCACCAGCATTCATTTGTCGTCCTCTTCCGGCCTGTTCACTTACTACAACTTTGGCTCCATACAAATTTGCTATACTCACCGTATCATCAGTACTATTTCCATCGCTTACAATTATTTCAACAATATTATTTTTTCCGGTAACAGTATTTAAATAGTTAAGCAACACGGGTAACTGCGCTGCTTCATTTTTTGCCGGAATGATTATGCTGATTGTAGAAGGCATGAATCTTTTTTTTGTTATTATTTTATGGCTTATTCTTCAAATTTGGCCAACTCAGCAGCCCGGTCATACGGCTTGAATGTAAGGGAATCTTCCACATCCTTTTGTAGCTTTTCTTTAATAATCCTCCTTATCCCTTTTTTACCAACCAAAGCCGGCAATAAACCAACCCATTGTTTCCCAGCAAGGGTTGAGCTATCTTACAACGTAATAATCAAACGCTATGCGCAACCTTGCTACCTGCCTTACCTCGCTTTGCTTTTTATTGCTGCCTGGTTTTTTGCTTGCGCAGCCTGCCAACGATAACCCCTGTAGTGCAACCAACTTAACGGTAGCAGAATCGGCTGATCCCTGCACGGGGCAAAGCTATAATGTATCCACCGCTACCTACCTGCCGCTCACTTTTCCGGCGAGCTGTGTACCTGCCGGCAGCGCCCCGGATGTTTGGTTCAAGTTCACTGCAACCGCCTCTACTGTGTCGGTTTATTATACCAGCGCACTATGGTCGGCAGCGAGTTTAAATTATATCCAGGTACTGGAAGTAACCGCGTGTAATGGTACTTATTATCTCCGCGATTGCTGGGCTATCAGCACCGACCTTCATGCAGGTGCGGCAAGGGTGGTAAACTACCTTACACCTGGCACTGTTTACTATCTGCGATTGGTAAGGGGTACAAGTTCTGATAATATTAACCTCTGCATCAATACTGGTGTCCCCTCCGCAGCCAGCAAAGTGGGTATTAACACAAAAGTGCCGACAGCTAACCTTGATGTAGCAGGAACGGCAAGGTTTAGAGATAATGTGGGCATTGGTACCGCTACGCCAGATACAAAGTTGCATGTAGTGGGTGGCGCAAAAATTACCGGCAATACTGCAATTGGAGGAGAAATTTCTATAGGGTCAAATTATCCGTTAGCATACCTCAATAATACTTCCCTAAAACTTCCCGCCACTACCGGCGAAAAATTGCTGATAGACTGGGGATACAATGATTTAAAAGCCGGTATCGGCTATTATGCAAATCCAGCGGTACAAGGCAGCAATATGTATTTCTATAATGCTTTCACACAAGACAATTTTCTTTTTGGCAGGGGTAATCCATTTTATTTTGGGGGCGGATATTTTACAGAATTAATGCGGTTAACAGGTGATGGCAAATTGGGCATTGGCACGGCTGCGCCCGATGCAAAACTGCATATTGCAGGCAGCATAAAAATGGTGGATGGCACACAGGCGGATGGTAAAGTATTGACCTCTGACGCAGCTGGTCTTGCGTCATGGAAAAGCCTTCCCGCGACACAAGCAGGCAGTTGGACCCTATTAAATAATCATATCTATAACAACAACCCTGGCAATGTTGGGATAGGCATCTCGAGCCCCGGCTTTCCATTAAATTTTGCCCCTGCACTTGGCGATAAAATTGCACTGTGGGGTAGCAACGGCGCACATTATGGATTTGGCATACAAAGCGGCTTACTACAGATCCATACAGATGCACCTGCGGCCGATATTGCCTTTGGTTACGGTAGCAGCGCATCTTTTACCGAAACAGTAAGAATAAAGGGAAATGGCAATGTAGGTATTGGTACTAATAACCCGGGCGTTAGTTTGGTTATACAAAGCCCCAACCAGGAAATAATGTGGCTAAATGGAACCAACGGCGCCTATTTCACCCTGGCCGAAAATGGGGTAAACCGGGGATATATCGGAAGCTATTCGGGTGCAGACCAGGATATTGAACTGGGGACGCATACGCAAAACACGACCGGCTCCGTCAATCTCTCTACAGGAAATACTCCCCGACTAACGGTTTCACCAGCAGGCAATATTGGCATAGGTAATAGCAGCCCTACGCGGCCGCTTTCTTTTCCACCAGCATTGGGCGAAAAAATATTGCTTTACCCTGGCGCAAACGGCGAAGTGGGTATTGGTGTTTATGGAAATGAATTGAGATTACACGCCGATAACCCCGGAGCCAAAGTATCGTTTGGTACACAGGATAACAATGGCGTTTTTACTGAAGTCGGCAAGTTTGAAAAGAATGGAGGCTATGGCCTTAGTGTATTCGGCGCCATTTGGGCAAACGGCACAACCTATGCAAGTGATGCCCGCTTCAAAAAGAACGTTGAGCCGCTTAATAATTCCCTGGAAAAAATATTGCAATTAGACGGTGTATCGTACCAGATGAAGACAGAAGAATTTCCCGGCCAGCAATTTGATAGTACCCTACAGGTAGGCCTGATTGCACAGGATGTAGAAAAAATTGTTCCCGAGGTAGTAACCACCGGACCCAATGGATACAAGGCGATAGATTACGCAAAACTGGTTCCACTGCTGATTGAAGGGATGAAGGCACAACAAAAAGAAATTGAGGTATTAAAAAAACAAGTAAAGAAGAGAGGCGGCAGATCTGAATAGCTAAAATTGACAAAATCAAATCAAATAATTCTTGCATTTCTGCAATATGAATGTCGAAAAATAAAAGTGCAGATCATGTGCGCTATATGTCCCGCAAGCATCTGTTACTATAATTTAACCTGCATGGCGTCTCTTGTTTAGCCAAACCATATTTATCACCAAGAAAACCATCACAATTAGCAGTCCAAAGAACTCACTCGTTTCTTCGATCCATGGCATGGCAGCTTTCAGGCTTTGCACAATGGTTTCTGCATGGTGATCTTTTGCCCGATCCTATAAAGCAATATTTTTATTAATTGAAAGATTAAAGATGTGCAAGCCTTTTTTTACATATTACCCTACCTGAAATCAAAATACAATGCGCCATCAATGGGCGTATAATTTAACTGCATGTTTTTTTGGCTTTGCGGGCCTAATAAATCGGCTGATTGGAACTTGGTTCCAATAGGTGAAATGGCATTCATAAAACCTATATTCCCATCCGGAAACGGCGGACTTGTATTGTCGTTGGTTGCGCCTTTTGGCTTCTCGGGATGCAGCATTTCAAGAAAAATATTATCAGAATCGGTGTATACCGTAAAATTTGATGCTTTGTTTTCGATAGTAACCCAAAACATATTGGAATGCCATCCTTTAAACTCAGGATAATTCCAGCTTTCACCGGTAATGGTATTGTTGTATTGTTTCTGCCATACACCAAATTGCTGACCCTTTAAACGGTTCTTCCAAACCCTGTAAGGTCCATTGCCCATCCAACGCATACCGGTTACCTGATCTTCCGGAAAATTAAATGTGATACCCATAAAGTCGGCAGTCCCTTTCATAGAATAACGGTATTCGAGCTTCGGTAATTTACCAGATTGAAAAATCCATTTTACGTTAAAACTGCTTTCACCTTTATAAGATGGTTCAAAAATCATGGAATCCCCCTGTTTATAATACTTCAATTGCGTTAATGTTTGTTTTACACCTGCCAGTGCCGGACCACCACTAAATGAAATATCTTTTTTTCCATTATAAACACTTACAAGAAATCCGTTTGCCTTACTAAACTGGTAAGTAATACCATCGCATGTAACCGCAATTTTCTCTTCGTTTTCATTTATCTCAGCGGCAGAAAGCGGCCTAATATTTTCTGCATTTTTTACAATTGATGAAGCTTGTTGCAGCGGCCAGCTCCAGGTATAAATTTCTTTTCCATTTACGCCATACGCAGTAATGTATAATGCATCAGCTTTTTCGGAAGCAATATTTCCGGTATTTAAAAAACCTGTTTCTCCGGGCGCTAATGCAGGTGATTTAATAATACCTTTTTGCAAAATAACTTCTTTGCCATTTACTTGTGTTGCCCTCGGAAATGATACAAGTTTAAATTCAAATTTGCATTGGTCTAAATTGGTGTACAGAAACCTGTTTTCTACCTGAATTTTTTCATCGAAATTTTTCGGAATTGTTTTGGTATTGATATAAACCGGCGACCAAATTTCTTTGATGGTGTAAAAGCTTGCTTCCTTTTCCCTATGCGGACCAACAATACCATCGGGTGCCGAATTGCCATTTACATCTATGATGCCGCCCTTATCGGTTCTCACTACTCCTTCATCGTGCAGCGACCATAAAAAACCACCGGAGAAATAAGGATGCTTGCGCATTTCATTCCAGAAATCATCAAGGCCTGCACCATGGCCGCCATCAAATAAACCATGCATAAATTCCGTGGGATAAAAAACTTCATTCCCATATAATACAGAATTTGCAACGTAGTTAAAATCGGGATAATGCTTGCTATCGGTTCCATTAAATTTTTCCCATGGATGCATTACAAAACGCTTCTGAGGATCATATAACTGAAAGTCATTATCAAGCGCCCTGTTCCATCCGCCTTCATTTCCATTCGACCAGATTATAATAGATGGATGATTAACATCCCGCACCACCATTTCTTTTAAAAGCCTTCTGCCGGATAAAGTATCGTACGCTTGCTGCCAGCCGGTTAATTCATCAATTACAAATAACCCAAGGCTATCACAAAGATCAAGAAATTCCTGGTCGGGTTGATAATGCGACATACGAACTGCATTCATGTTCATGTCTTTTATCAAACCAATATCCATCAGGTGAACCGTACGGCTTAATGTACGGCCTGTTTCGGGCCACTGACTATGCCGGTTTACTCCTTTCAAAATAACCTTTACCTCGTTTACATAAAAACCATCCCGGGGCCTGAATTCAACCGTTCTGAAACCAAAACGTTTTGTAATCGTATGCAATGCTTTTACGCCTTGTTTTAAACTGATAACCGCGTTATATAATTCAGGTTGTTCCGCATTCCATTTACGCACATTGTCAAACTTGCTTTTAATAATAAAACTATCTGATGCCGCAACCGTAAATGGTTTTCCAACAGCCTTGCCATTCAGCTCTTGTATCTGCACTTCCAGTTGTTGATTTTTACTGGTGTTATTTGTAAATACCTGCATGCTAAAACTGCCATCCGCCTTTGCATCAATCGCAATATTATTTATAAAGGTTTCAGGTACTATTTCAAGATAAACGGGCCGGTAAATACCGCCAAACAACCAAAAGTCAGCTTGTCTTTCTGCACGATTGATGGATAAATTATCTGATTTTTTCTTTACCGTTACTTCCAGGTTATGTTGTGTATTTGCTTTTATTAGATCAGTAATGTCGTAGCGGAATTGTGTAAAAGCGCCCTGGTGAATTGGGCCCGCCAACACACCATCTATCTTAACTTCGGTATCAGTCATCGAGCCTTCAAAAACAATAAAAATCTTTTTCTGCTGCCACGACGGTTCTGATTGAAATGCATATTTATACAGCCCTTTTTCATCGGGATTTTCTTTATCGGTATAATAATTAAAAGTGCCAAAACCCTGCTGTTCCCAACATGATGGCACTGCGATCTTCGCCCATTTGTCACTGTTCATTCCGCTCGAACAAAAGAAATCCCACTGTACGGTACGGTCTTTATCGGTACCAGATAAATATTTAATTATAGTTTGCTGGGCAGATACCATGCGGTAACAAAAACAAATTGCACACAAAAGGAATACTGACTTTATCAATCGTTGTTTCATTGCGCTAATAGATTTTAAAGACTTAATTTTTCTTTTCCCGGCCAGTTTATAAAAACCGAATGTAACTGACAACCGCTAATAAATGTCGTTTAAACATTTAGTTAGCTTTGCCAGTAAATATTTAAATTAGGTTTACGGCCATAATCAATGAAAGCATTGCTGATTTCCTGGTAAAAAAATATTACAATATGTATAAAATATATAAGACACCTCCACAGGCAACTATTTAAAAATATTTTACCCGGTAAAGCTTAAAAATGATATGGCAAGTTTTGATGGCGATCCAATCGAAATAACACCACCAGATTATTTTGAAGGTCCACACATGATAAAACATAATGTAAAATATTACCTGATGTATTCAAATGGCAAAGCCATTGATGCCACCTATAACATTCGTTATTCTGTAAGCCAAACGTCACTTGGTCCATGGACGGAAGGCCCTTACAGCCCTATACTTTCAACTTCTAAAGACAGTACAACTTGTGGGCCAGGGCATCACACACTTCTAACCGAGAACGGACAGGATTATATTTTATACCATCCTATCTATACGAAAAAAAACGAGTATGTATTAAGACAACTTTGTATTGACAGTCTTACCTATGTTGGCGAAGGAAATATTTTACGAATTCAACCGAAAGGTGTGGTAAATTTTACTAAAAAATCATGAAAAAATGAAGGGTAGAATTTATTATGCATCCTTAACCATTTCGTTTTTTAGCAAGGCATAAATACGTTCATACTTACCAAAGCAATCGTTGTATACGACATGATTTTTCTGATTGGGAAAATACTCAGCCAATATTTTAATTTCAAAATCAGTTTTAATTTTCAACGCCTCTGCACCCAATATAACAGCCCCAAAAGCAGCCGCTTCGTAAGCGCCGGAAACCAACACTTTTAAATTAAAAACATCAGCTAAAATTTGAAGCCACAAATTGCTTTTAGCAAAGCCACCAGATGCATGAATAGTGGTAACATCCTGTTGTTCCATCAATAGTTTTCCAATACTGTACATGCTATAAACAACTGCTTCGATGGTGGCTCTTATCAAATGCGCCTTTGTATGATTAATACTCAAACCAAAGTATACACCCTTCGCATTGGAATTCCATAAAGGCGCTCTTTCACCTAAAATATAAGGCAGCATTAACAAGCCTTTACTGCCTGCTGCAATGGTAGCGGCCTGTTCGAAAAGCGACTCATAAGAATCTCCGGTTTGCAGCAGGTTTTCTTTCAGCCATTGCAATACAATAGCGCCATTATTATTGGCTCCGCCGGCTATAAACAAATCATCTTTTAAATGATAACAAAAGGTGCGCATAAGGCTATCAGTATACGGCTTTGTAACCATCATTCTTGCAGCGCCACTTGTGCCAATAGTTATCGCCATGGCGTTACCCGAAGCACTAGTACCAAGATTTGCCAACGCACCATCACTTGCTCCAATTACAAAAGGAATAGCAGATGAAAATTGCAATCCACCGGCATATCCAACGTAATAAAATATTTGTTTGGTAGAAACAACCGCAGATAACCGCGAAGATTTTATTCCAACAAGATTTAAAATATCCAGATCCCAGTTAAGCGATGCACTGTTTAATAAACCTGTTGCAGATGCAATGGAAGTATCAATAACATACTCACCAAAAAGCTTGTAAAAAATATATTCCTTTATGCCAATGAATTTATAAGCAGTATTAAATATCAAAGGCTCATTTTCCTTTAACCAAAGCAATTTGCAAAGTGGCGACATGCTATGTATAGGTACGCCTGTTGCATGATAACAATATTTTCCCTGCGCTGTATTTTTTAGATCTTCAGCAATTTTATCAGACCTGTTATCAGCCCAAATAATGCATTGCGATAACAAATCTCCTGCTTCATTTACAGCTATCAAACTATGCATGGCAGCACTGAAAGAAATAAATATTGGCTGATTTGGCGCAAGCGTTTTAACAACCGTAGTAATGCCTTTTATAACCGCATCAAATATTTCATCGGGGTCTTGTTCACTCCGGTTTGGTTGCGGATGCTGCATGCCATATTCAAATGCAACACTGGCAAGCACAGTTCCATTTTCAGAAAATGCAACAGCCTTTGCAGCGGTGGTTCCTATATCAATACCGAGATAATAATTCATACCTTTTGTGCTGCAGTCATCATAGGCGTTTATAACTTTTTCTCCTTAAAAGCCAGGATGAAATATATAAGCACGGTTGCTGCAATAAATGCAGGTACAAGCCAAATGGATTGCCAGTTATGCGTGCTTTGCGTCAGTTGGTAATTGTTTACAATAAATCCTGAAAACCAGGTACCTATAAACATGCCCAAACCATAGGTAGCAAATGTAAAAAGGCCCTGCGCTGCATTCTTAATTCTTTCTCCTGCTTTCTTCTCAGTATACATGTAACCCGTAACAAAAAAGAAATCGTAACACACACCGTGTAAAATAATACCGGCGAATAACATCCAGCTATTGGCATCATGGTAACCGTATGCAAATAATATATAGCGTAGTACCCATGCGCTCATTCCTAACAGCAGCATTTTCTTCACCCCAATCCTGTTAAATAAAAAGGGTATGGCAAGAATAAATACACCTTCACTTACCTGTCCTAAAATCATTTTACCTGCAGCATTGGTCATTCCAATTTCATTTAAAAATGGATTGGCAAACCCATAATAAAAAGCCAGCGGAATGCAAATTAAAACAGCGGAAATAAAGAAAATTAAATAGGGCCTGCTTTTGAATAACACAAAGGCTTCAGCACCTAAAGCTTTTGCTACGGAAGTGTTGGCTTCTCTATCCTTTGGCGGCGTATTTGGCAATGCAAAACTAAACAGGCCTAATAGCAGGGAAGCACCGGCCGCAATGTGAAAAGTGCTGGCAGTTTTTTCAATACCCATACTACCTACAAGCGTTCCTGCCACTATCCAGCCAATGGTACCAAAAACCCGTATCCATGGAAATTGTTTTCCCGGATCGTTCATTTGATTAAACGCAACACTATTGGTTAATGCGATAGTTGGCATATACAAAAGCGAATAAAAAAGTATGATCCAATAGAAGGCAGTGTTGCCGGTAATTTTTGTTGCGAAGTATAGTAAACATGCTCCTGCAATATGCAGGGCGCCAATTATTTTTTGTGCGGCAAAAAACCTGTCTGCAATCATACCAACAAAAAATGGCGAGATCATGGTGGCTATAGCTAGTGCGCTAAAAGCAGCGCCAATCTGCACATCGCTGGCCTGCAGGTTTGCTTTCATATAAGTGCCCATGGTTACGTACCAGGCACTCCAGATAAAATATTCAAGGAACATCATGAAGGATAGCATGATGCCAATACTCTTTTTCATACGCTGATATTTTGCAGTTGAACTTTAATATTACGCAACATCCGGCAAAATAAAACCAGCCAAACCTAACAAGCTGTTTAAAATTCATCCATCGGTTTCCCCATGGGTAATTCCAACAATAAAATTTAAACAGCTAC
>JBKJNG010000324.1:0-4525 GCA_046596065.1 Phnomibacter sp.
CACTACGCTGCTAAAATTCAACTTTAATAGCTGGCCGGGTTTGATCTGATCGCCTTTACCTCTGGAAATAATTTTATAAACAAGACCATCCTTGTTCTTCTTAAAATCGGCACTGCCGCATCCTGCTGCTAATATGCCTGCACTGGCTAAAAGCAATACTTGTTGTTTGAGATTCATTTAATTTTTGTTTGAATGTTTGGGAATGAATTCCCTTTTTGTTGGTTAAAAATTTTATATGGAAAACGCTGCGGGTTTAAGAAAGCTGGTCCTGCATTGTCTTTATTACTTCATAAAAATGTTTTACAGTTTCATCCAGGCTATCGTTCGATTTTCCGCCCGAAGCGTGAAAATGACCCCCACCCTGAAAAAATTTTCGGGCGAATGTATTTACATCCACATTACCCTTGCTCCTGAAAGACCATTTACGTTCTTCATCCCGGTCAATTACAATGGCAACCATTTTAATTCCTAAAATACTTAACGGGTAATTTACGAGGCCTTCCGTATCGCCGGTTTGAATGTTGAACCTGGCAATATCATTTTTTGGAATGGCTATTAAAACGGTATTGTATTCGTACAATACATTCATGCGGTTCAATAAAACATGGCCGGTAAACCGTAGCCGGTTTTCAAGATAGCTGTCATAAATATGATCGTGTACCTTTTGATGTTCAAGCCCGGTTTTTTTAAGTTCAGCCACCATGGTATGCACAGCCGAACTAGTGACAGGAAAACGGAACGAACCGGTATCTGTCATAACACCAGTATACAAGCATTCAGCAATTGTCACATCAATCAGTTCTTTATGGCCGCTCTCCACAATAAAATCATACACCATTTCGCAGGTGCTGCTTTTTGAAGGAATGCTGATGCCATATTGAAAAACTTCTACTTGTGGTTCCTGGTGGTGATCAATCAATATTTTAATGGCTTTTGCCGCAAGCAGACTGCCCTCCATATTTTTTGTTCGGGGAAGGTTATTGAAATCGAGGCAAAAAATCCAGTCGGCTTCGCGAATAATGCCTTCCGCCAGTTGGCGTTTCAATTCAAAATCTATCACTGATTTAGTGCCCGGCATCCAGTTTAAAAATGAAGCCCAGTTAGTTGGCGAAATAACGGTTACCGTATGACCGAGCTTTTGAAGGAAATGCATCAGGCCCAGCGAAGAGCCCATGGCATCACCATCGGGCTTTTGATGTGTAGTAATCACAACACGACAAGGAGTACTTAATAACGGGTAAAAATCTTTTACAGGTAGCATGTGCGGCTGCAAAATTCAGGCTGTACACCATTCAGCACAAATAAATATTAGCCAACGTTGAAACCACCAGTTAAAATTCTCCGTTAATTAATGGCAAAACTCTGATTTTGAACTATTTGCCTACCCTGTTGAAAGTTAATTATTCTGCTTAGTTGAACTGTCCACTTTCTTTTTATTGCAAAACTGGAAGACAGACACAATACAAAGTATAATGTATCCACTACCCATAGCGAGTATGCCGTTTTTGATAGAATAATTACCAGTTAGGAAAAAGGCAAGACTCATAATGCCATTTACAGCAACAGCAGCTAAATGTGCATAGAAGTTTTGTATAAAACGTCCATTAGCCGATTGCCAATAACTCATTATCAAATAACCTCCAAAAAAGATCGTCGCGGCAGAAAGAAAAATAAGGTGAGATTTTACGCCTTCAAATGCTTTTCCAAATATGGCCTGGTAAAATTGATCAGGAATAATTACAACTAATAAAAAAACCAAAGTCAGTGATGCAATCGATAACCACCATGTCTGGCGGGCTTTTCTTGCAGAGCCTTGTTTGTTTTTTTCATTCAAAATACTCGCATACATAACTTGCCCAAAGCTGCCGGGTATCATCAAACTGGCTTCCGCCAATGATAAAGCATTGGAATAAACTCCAAGTATGGTTGCAGGTAGTATAAAAAAAATCATCCGGCTATTTAACAAACCCGCTAAATGACTTGCCTGGTTGGCGATTCCGTTTTTAAATCCATCCCTTATTAATTGCCTTTTGGAATTACCTGGTGGCTGCACATTTAAAAACTTTTTTAGCAACCGTTTGCCCATAAAAAATGCCACACCCCATGCAATAAGCAGGCTATACAGATAACTTATCCGTGAAGCAAACCCAGCTATAAAAAATATAACCAGGCAAATAATTACAGAAGCCGGTATAAAAATCGCCAGCCCATTAAACCGTTTTATTTGTTGCCTGGCCAGCAACAGGTGGAGGTGCAACGAATTTGCTGCATTTAACCAGCACAACACAAAAAGAATCAGCCATTCAAGGCCGTTAATTTTGTGCAGAAAAAAGAAGAATCCCGTAGTTATGATGGAAGTGATTATTGCCCACACATAGCTAATAAAACGCACTTGTTTTTCTCCATAGTCTCTTAAAAGGAAGCCTGCTGCAGGGCCTGCTATCATTTCAGAAAAAACAAGTGAAACTGCAATAACAACCAGGTACCAGCTACAAAGGCCCCTGTCAACAGGCCCGAGCCATCTTGAAATAATAATGATAGAAGCAAAGTTTAAACCCGCAATTAATAGTTTGGCAATAAGTACATAACCCGATGACTTAAGCATAAAAAGGCCTTCGCATTTAGAAGTAAGCAACAACTACTGTTAAACCGCTCGTTACAAAGAAAAGGGACATTTATTCTTTAGCCTGACTTAAGAACTGCTTTTAGTTTTCAGTTAATCGAGCGGCTCACTCACCCATTACAAATCGCGAATTTGAATTATTGCCCTTTTTAAATATGCCGGCAGCCTGAAAAAGCGGCCGCCCACTATTATATTGCAGCCATTAATACAAAAAACATGTGTGGAATTGTTGGGTATATTGGAAACAGGCAAGCTTATCCAATTATTTTGAAAGGCCTTAAGAGACTGGAATACCGTGGTTACGATAGTGCCGGCGTGGCGCTGATTAACCATGGCCTAAAGGTTTATAAGAAAAAAGGTAAGGTAGCCGGGTTAGAAGAATCGCTGATTGGCGAAGATGTTTCCGGTAAAATAGGCATTGGCCATACCCGCTGGGCTACCCATGGCGAACCCAGTGATCGCAACGCCCACCCCCATTCATCCGCAAGTGGCAATCTTGCGATAATCCATAATGGCATTATTGAAAATTATGCCAGCATAAAAGAAGAACTGATCAAAAAGGGCTATCATTTTACCAGCGATACAGATACCGAAGTGCTGCTGAATTTCATAGAGGACATTAAACAAAACAACAACAGTAACCTGGAAGAAGCGCTACGAATTGCACTAAAAAGGATCGTTGGTGCCTACTGTATTTTACTGCTCGACAAAGCTGATCCAGGTACTATTATAGCGGCCCGCAAAGGATCGCCCCTGGTAATTGGCATTGGCAAAGGCGAGCATTTTTTAGCTTCTGATGCTTCACCAATTATAGAATACACCAAGGAAGTAGTGTATGTAAATGATTATCAAATTGCCATTGTGAGGGCCGATGAACTCATCTTAAAAAATCTTGGCAACGAGGTTGAAACGCCTTTCATTACCAAACTTGACATGGAACTGGCAGCCATTGAAAAAGGTGGTTATGAGCATTTCATGCTGAAGGAAATCTATGAACAACCAGCCACTATTTACGATTGTTTACGCGGCAGGCTTCAACCCAAAGAAGGAATTATTACCATGGGTGGTGTTGAAACCCACCTTGAAAAATTGGTAAACGCCAATAGAATAATTATAGTGGCTTGCGGAACAAGCTGGCACGCAGGCCTGGTGGCAGAATATCTTTTTGAAGAATTGTGCCGCATTCCCGTGGAAGTGGAATACGCCTCAGAATTCCGGTATCGTAATCCCGTAATTATTCCGGGTGATGTTATTATTGCCATCTCGCAAAGTGGCGAAACTGCCGATACACTGGTAGCCTTGGATAATGCAAAAGAAAAAGGCGCATTTATATTTGGCGTGGTAAATGCAGTTGGCAGCAGTATTGCCCGCATGAGTCATGCAGGCGCATACACCCATAGCGGCCCTGAAATTGGCGTTGCCAGTACCAAGGCTTTTACCGGGCAACTGGCAGTATTAACCATGATGGCTTTGAAAATTGCGAAAGCAAAAGGAACAATTGACACGGAACGATATCTCCATTTGCTGGAGGAGTTGCATGCCATCCCTGAAAAAGTGGCTGAAATATTAAAAGATACCAGCAATATCCAGGCTATAGCGGCCAAATACCAGCATGCATCTGATTTTCTTTATTTAGGCCGTGGCTATAATTTCCCGGTTGCATTGGAAGGCGCATTAAAATTGAAGGAAATAAGTTATATACATGCAGAAGGTTACCCTGCCGCTGAAATGAAGCATGGCCCAATTGCACTGGTAGATGAGAACCTTCCGGTTGTGATTGTAGCAACGAAAGACCGGTACTACGAAAAAATAGTTTCGAATGTGCAGGAGATAAAAGCAAGGCGGGGTAAAATAATTTGCGTTGTAAGCCAGGGAGATACAATAATCCCATCAATGGCTGAT
>JBKJNG010000347.1:0-4305 GCA_046596065.1 Phnomibacter sp.
CTTTTGCAAAAAAATTATCGATGCGCATTTCCTGTGCCAGGTTTTCTTTCTTGCTACTATTGATGTTTACGCTGTTTTCTTTTGATAAAAAAGAAATAGCGCTGGAAATTTTTAATATTGATACACTTCAATACCCTGAAGAGAAGCATTTTAAAAACCTGCAGCAATTAACCTTTGGTGGCGATAATGCCGAGGCCTATTTCAGTGCCGACAGTAAGTGGCTGATCTTTCAGCGCACCAATCCTAAAGAAGGCATTTTATGCGACCAGATGTTTATTGGAAAAGTACCCGAAATACCCGGAGAACCATTTGAGCCTAAACTGGTTAGTTCAGGCAAGGGGCGTACAACCTGTGGATTTTTTACAAAAGATGGTAAGCATACTATTTATGCGTCCACCCACCAGGGTGGTGATAGTTGCCCGCCTGTACCTGACCGGTCAAAATATGGCAATAAATACATCTGGCCGCTATACGAAAGCTTCGATATTTACATGGCCGATCTTAATGGCAAAATTGTAAAGCAACTTACTAAGACACCCAAGTATGATGCCGAAGGAACCCTATCACCCGATGGTAAAAAAATGATCTTTACTTCCCTTAGGGATGGTGACCTTGATTTATATATCATGGATTTAAAATCCGGCAAAACCAAACGTATTACCAGGGATTTAGGATATGATGGCGGTGCATGGTTTAGTCCCGATGGAAGTAAAATCATCTGGCGGGCGTCAAGGCCAAAAACCGATGCTGAGATAAAGGAATACAAAGATTTTTTAGCGCTAAACCTGGTAGCGCCGACTAATATGGAAGTGTATATTGCCAACGCTGATGGTAGCAATCAAAAACAGGTTACGCATTTAAGCCAGGCTAACTGGGCGCCTGCCTATTTGCCGGATAGTAAACGCATTATTTTTGCAAGCAACCACGAATACAAACGCGGGTTTCCATTTAATCTCTATACGATGAACGAAGATGGTTCGAACCTAACAAAAGTTAGCCGCGATAAAGGCTTTGATGCTTTCCCCATGTTTAGCCCCGATGGCAAAAAAATTGTATTCTGTAGCAACAGAAACAATGGCGGCACAAGGGATACCAATATTTTCGTTGCCGATTGGGTGGAAACCCCCAGCCCCTAAAGGAGAGTATTTAAAAACAATTTTTTTTGTATCAGTTTTTACAACTTGTAGAGTAAAGCCGGAGTAGCACAAATCAAAGATCATAAATCACAAATCATAAATATTATGTACCAGGGTCTGCTTCATTTGCACAATTTCATGCGTTGGGTTATTCTTATTTTGTTAGTTGTAAATATTGTAAGGCATTTAGTTGTTATGAAACAGCCGTTTGCAGAAAGGGATAAAAAGTTGGGCTTAATGCTGATGATAGCTGCGCATATTACGCTGCTGATTGGTTTGTATCAATATTTTGCCGGTCCATGGGGTTTTCAATTAATAGTTGACAAGGGCATGGCCGTTGTAATGAAAGATTCCGCGTTGCGCTTTTGGGCGGTAGAACATATTACCGGCATGCTGATTGGCATAGTGCTTATTACCATCGCCCGTGGTGTTTTCAGAAAATCAATTTCTAACGAAGCAAAACACAAAAGAGCGCTGCTGTTGTACATTATTGCGTTGGTTGTGATATTAGCTTCTGTACCATGGCCTTTCCGCGAAGGCATTGCAAGGCCATTATTTCCGGGAATGTAGATGGTGGTGGTTGATAAGTAGATTAGGTGACAATTTGACGAGGTGGCATGTAGAAAGATCAGCGACCAGCGACAAACTACTATTGACCCGCTCCGCGAAGTCTCCTGACTTCGCAGTTTTATGCAAAGTATCGCTGATCCCTCTGTACTTAAAGCTATTATTCATCTCCCGATAAATGCGGGTGGTGTTCTTCTGGATTGTGGGCTTTCGAAAAGTCAGGTGTCCAGTAAAAAAATAGCCGCAGCGTATTGTTCTGATCGAATTGGTAGCCGCTGTATTTCTGCTGGTACACCAGCATATAGGCAAGGTCGAAGGATAATGTTTTGGTTAGTTTTTGCTGTATGCCGATGGTAAGGCGGTTTTGGTCGAAAGTGTTGTAAACCACTTCCTTTCCAAAGTGAATCAAAATTTCATCGGCCAGCATTAGCCTTGGAAGTTTTGCATCTTTAAAGACCTGGAAGTTTACACTGGTTAAATAACGCACCCTGTTGGTAAATCGCCTGTCGTTTACTTTTACGCCGTTTTTTAATTTTTCCTGCCAGCGCTGCTCGTTTCTCACCCTTAGCAACAGCCCCATTTTATTCAATTTGCCGGAGTATTGTAACTGTTCATAAATGCGGTTTTCGTTGGTAAACACATAGTCATCGGAAACAGTATTTGCTACCCACATATGGCCATAGCCCAATACAGCCGATACTTGTTTGTTAACCCAGTAACCGGCGCCAAAACGAATAAAATAAAAGCTTGGGTCAGATGCGAAATTGTTTCGGCGCATATGCAGATCGCCAATCATGCCCCATTTAGGCGAAAATTTTATGGTGCTGTTCAGGCTTAGCCATAACTGGTCCTGGTGGTTAATTTGTTTGGTAGTTTGTGTAAATCCATTTAGTGGATTCAATAATAAAAGAAGCGAAATACCAGCTGCTGATAAGTAATGCAGGATTGTTTTATAGTCGTTTTTCATTGCCGCAAAATTGCGCTTAAGCATGGGCAAATTACCTGATGTTAATCATTGTTACAGCTGAGAAAAAGTACAATTCTTTTTTATAAAAGCAACCTGCTTAACAGAAATCCTGTTGCAATGGCCACGGTTACCGCCACCATACCGGGTATTATAAAACTATGATTGATTACAAAACGGCCAATACGTGTGCTGCCGGTACGGTCGAAATTAATGGCGGCCAAAAGGGTAGGATAGCCCGGTAAAACAAAGTCGGTATTAACAGCAGGAAACATGGCTATCAATGATGGATTGGCTATTCCAAGCGCAATGCCAAGTGGCATCATGGCGCGGGTAGTAGCAGCCTGGCTAAACATTAGTGCGCCCATTATAAAAACGGCAATGGTAAAGGTCCAGGGATGTTCGGTAGTAAATCCTCCCAGCGTTTTTAAAATAACAGCCTGGTTATGCGCCATGAAAGTGGAACTCATCCAAACCACACCAAAAACCGCTACCAATGCTGCTGCCATCGAAGTAAAAAGACTGGCTTTGGTTACTTCGGCAGCGCTTGTTTTTGTAAAGAACATGATGGCCATGGCTGCAGTTAACGTAACTATTTCAATGATGGTAACCATTTTTAAGGAGCCATCGCCTTTCACGCTAAAGTTATCGGCGCCCGCATCAAAATGCGGCAACAACGATGGAAAAGCGCCACAAAAAACAATAGCCAGTATTGCAAGTCCGAAAATGGCTACCGCTGTTTTTGCGCCTGGTTGTATGCTGCGGGCGGAGTTGTTCAAAGAAGAACTGAGTGAGGCTTCAAACTCTGGATCCTGCAATTTTGTAAGAAAAGCGGGATCCTTATCGAGGTCTTTACCCATTCTCCAAACCGACGCAGAACCTGCCAATACACCAATAAGACAGGATGGAATCCCGATTTTCATGATATCAACGGCGGCTGAAGGATAAGCAAGAATGGCCGCCATCGCCGCAGTACAGGCGCTCATCGGGCTTCCCGTAAGGGCAAGATGCGAGGCAATTACTGAAATGCTTAATGGCCTTTCTGGCCTGATTCGTTTCTTAACGGCCACTTCGGAAATAACAGGTAACAATGAATAAATTACATGCGATGTGCCAGCAAAAAGGCATAACACAAAAGAAACCAGCGGCGCAATAATTACAATTTTAGAAGGATTGGAGCGAATGATTTTTTCACCAATGGAAACAAGGTAATCTAGCCCGCCGCTGGCTTGTAAAGCCGCGGCTGTTGTTACAATCGATAAAATAATCATCATAACATCGAGCGGCGGATCTGCCGGACGCATACCAAAACCAAGTACAAAAATCAGCATGCCCACTATACCCATTAAACCAAGGCCAATGCCTTTTAAACGGGCCCCCAATAAAATCATTACAATCAATATGGCAAACTCAATCCAGATCATATAAACACAAAAGTGAGTTGTGAAAATAGGTAAAGACAATTTGTCAATATGGAAAAGGAGAGAAGATGATAATTGATCGCGACGAAATAGAATTGTCAAAGTGATTTTCAGGAAACTGACATTTGCCTGCCATAAAAAAATTGCCTGAAAGGAGGCAGGACAGCTCCTGGTTTATTCGGTTAGGTTCCTGAAAATCACTTTGACAATTCTATTT
>JBKJNG010000584.1:0-9208 GCA_046596065.1 Phnomibacter sp.
ACCCTTGTATATCGAATTAAAAAAGATCTACCGGCAAAGTGAACAACTGTTTATTGATCTGCTTAATCGCATAAGAAACAACAATGCAACCAGTAGCGATCTTGACATACTAAATAAAAAATACCAGCAATCTTTTTCGCCGGCAAAAGATGAAAAATACATTACACTTTGTACCCACAACTACAGGGCCGATCAAATTAACAACAGCGAGCTGCAAAAGCTTACTTCCAAACCATTTACATTCAAAGGTGAACTTACCGGCGAGTTTAACGACAAGGCATTACCTGCCGAATTAATGCTTCAATTAAAAATTGGCGCACAGGTAATGTTTATTAAAAATGATAAGGGCGAAGCAAGACGTTTTTACAATGGAAAGCTTGGAACGATTAGTAAAATAGATGCTGATAAAATAACGGTACAATTAGCTGATTCAGAAGAATCAATTGTTTTAGAAAAAGAAACCTGGCGCAACATCCGTTATAAATTAAACGATACGCAAACTGAAATTGAAGAAGAAGAATTAGGAACTTTCGTGCAATATCCTATACGGCTTGCATGGGCAATTACTATTCATAAAAGCCAGGGATTAACATTTGAAAAAGCCATTATAGATGCAGGACAATCATTTGCCGCAGGACAAGTATATGTTGCATTAAGCCGCTGCACTTCACTCGATGGAATTGTGTTGTACAGCATTATTCAACCGCATAGCATTAATACCGATTATCGCATAATAGAGTTCGCACAACGCGAAGCTAAATATGATCACCTGCAAACATTATTAAGCACGGAAAGAAAAGTATTCGAAGCATCAAGACTAAAAAAATTGTTTGACTGGAACCGCGTTCTCACTGCTATCGAAAACTGGCAACAGGATGTTTCCAATAAAAAAATTGATCATGCAAAACAAGCATTCTCATTAGCAAGTACAATGCTTGATGCAGCAACAAGCCAGCAGCAAACAGCTACTAAATTTCAGCGTCAGCTGGATACCATTGTTGCCGGTATTGAAAACGCCGATAACCTTCAAATGCTTTGCGAACGTATGAACAAAGCTATCGGCCATTTTACAAGATCAATACACGACGAGTTAATTGAGCCACTGTCTATTCACATAAAAGAAGTTACCAAACAAAAAAAAGTAAAGCAGTATATGCAGGAACTGACCGACCTGCATGTGTTGTTGTGGAATAAGCTCGAAGATATTTGGCAGGCATCGTACAACGACCTGCGATTTTGCGATGGCTTACCGGAATACACCCGAAAAGCAATTGTATATAAAGCACCTCCAAAAGCACAGCCGGGATCAACAAGACTTGAATCGCTGAAACAGTTTAAAGAAGGTTGCAGCATTGAAGAAATTTCGCTCGTTCGCAATCTCGCAAAAAGTACCATCCAAGGTCATTTAGCGGAATGCATTGGCAAAGGCGAGCTTGAACTGGAGTCCGTAATGCCGCCGGAAAAAATCGATGCGATATTACCAACTATTGAAAAGCTCGGCCATACAGCGCTTGTGCCTGTAAAACAAGCACTTGGCGACCTGTATTCTTTTTCTGAAATACGCATGGTGGCACAGCATGTAAAAAAGATGCTTCAATTTAAAGAATCCGGCATCTAATGGTTCATTTTTCTGTGTAATATTGTCTGCTTGACAATAAAAACAGCCAAATGATGCAACGCAGACGTTTTCTCCACAACACCGCCAAATTGATGGCGGGGTCCACTGTTCTTTCCGCTCTTGATAACAAAGCTTTCGCCATTTTTAATAATGGCCTTTCGCCGTCAGACCAATTAAACATTGCCGCTATTGGTATTAAAGGAATGGGTTGGTCCAATGTAAAAGCGGCGCTTAAAGTTCCCGGTGTAAATCTTATTGCAGTATGCGATGTAGATAAAAATGTAATTGCTGACCGCATGGCCGATCTGGTAAAAATGAACATTAATACGAGCAACATTAAAACCTACGACAATTACAAAGCACTGCTTGATAACAAAGATGTTGATGCCGTTATTATTGGTACGCCCGATCATTGGCATGCATTAATAATGACGGATGCCTGCAAAGCCGGCAAAGATGTTTATGTAGAAAAGCCTGTAGGCAATTCTATTGAAGAATGCAATGTGATGGTAAAAACGCAGCAGAAAACCGGGCGTATTGTGCAGGCCGGTCAATGGCAACGCAGCCAGCAGCATTTTAGAGATGCTGTTGATTTTGTACAGAGTGGCCAATTGGGAAATATTCGCACGGTAAAAGTTTGGTGTTACCAGGGCTGGATGAAACCCGGGCCTGTTGTACCGGATAGCGCACCACCTGCAGGCGTAGATTACAAACAATGGCTTGGACCTGCCCCTACGCGTCCATTTAATTCGAGCCGTTTTCATTTTAACTTCCGTTGGTTTTGGGATTATGCCGGTGGCCTAATGACCGATTGGGGCGTACACTTAATTGATTATGGCTTGCTTGGCATGAAGGCTAGTACACCAAAATCTGTGGCAGCGTTGGGTGGTCGCTTTGCCTATCCTGACCTGTATGAAGAAACACCCGATACGCTTACTACGCTATACGAATTTGATGGCTTTAATATGGTTTGGGATTCTGCGATGGGTATTGATAATGGTTCTTATAACAGGGATCATGGCATTGCCTATATTGGCAATAACGGAACGCTTATTTTGAACCGTGGCGGCTGGGAAGTAATTGAAGAAAAGCAAAGCAAAAATAAAGTGCTAAAACCATTTGTTGCATCAAGCGATAACGGACTGGATAAACACTGGATAAATTTTGTGGATGTTGTTAAATCGCGTAAAGTGGAAGACCTGCATTGCCCAATACAAGCTGGCGCACATGTGGCCACTGTTTCACAAATGGGTAACATTGCTTTTCGCAGCGGGCAAAAATTATATTGGGATTCCAATACCAATCGTTTTACCGATAACGACATTAATAAAAAATACCTCGCAAAAGAATACCACAATGGTTATAAAATACCAGCAGTTTAATCACTCAGTTTCAATATAAAAATTACGATGAGAAAAGTTTATTTTTTAGCGACATTATTGTTGTTCAGTGGTATTGTGTCGGCACAAAAAACCGATGCTGACCAGGCGGCAAGAAGAACACAGGATAGTTTGAATAATATTAAAGCGCACGAAACAGAATATTATTCCCCCGTGCCGCCGGTAGTTACGCCCGGCACTTTTAGTTACAGCACTGCACCTTCCGATGCCATTATTTTATTTGATGGTAAAAATCTCGACCAGTGGTCTGCAACAGATGATGTTAACAAACCTGCGAATTGGATTTTGGGGGATAGCGCCATGACGGTTAATAAAAAATCAGGCGATATACAAACCAAAGCAAAATTTACCGACTTCCAATTGCATATAGAATACCGCATTCCTGCAAACATTACAGGTTCAGGACAGGCACGTGGCAACAGTGGTATTTTTCTTGCGGCTCTTCCCTGGGGCCCGGGTGGTTACGAACTGCAGGTACTTGATAATTACAAAAACACCACGTATGTAAATGGACAGGTGGGCAGCATGTACAAACAAGCTGTTCCATTGGCAAATGCGTGCCGCAAGCCAGGCGAATGGCAGGCTTATGATGTTATCTGGACTGCTCCGAAATTTAATGATCATGGTATTTTGCAATCACCTGCGAGAGTTACCGTATTGCATAACGGTGTACTGGTTCAAAACAACACCACGCTATTGGGAGATACTCCTTATATCGGTCAACCTGCTTACCGCGTACATGGTGCTGCGCCAATTAAATTGCAGTCGCATGGCGATCCAAGCGAACCTATCAGTTACCGGAATATTTGGTTAAGGCAACTGTAATGGTCAGTAGTCAGTAGTGAATGGTGAGTAAACGACTTGATTTCTTTCGTCATTTTACTCACCATTTTTTTATTGCTGTATTTCTGGAATTACTCACCATTCACCGCTCACCACTCGCTCGTTATATTTGCGTTATGACCCGCCATCTCCAGTTATCAGAACTTGTTGCAATTGTTCAGGAAACAGTTGAAGATCGTTTTTTCAACGATTCTTTCTGGATAACTGCTGAGATAACCGATGTAAAAAAATACGATAGCAAACGCTGGTGTTTTTTAAAATTCATTGAAAAACAAGGCACACGGATTGCCACCGAAATGCAGGGCGTTTTTTGGGCAAACGGTTATCAGCAAATTGTGCTGTTTGAAAAAATTACCAGGCAACCATTTAAAGATGGCATCGAAATTTCCTGCAGGGTGCAGGTAAAATTTCATCCACGGTATGGTCTCAAACTTGAAGTGCTTGAAATTGACACCAGTTTCGCCCTAGGTAAAATTGAATTGGAACGCCAGCAAACACTTGACCGTTTATTGAAGGAAAACCCAACGGCAATCCGGTTGATTGATGATGAATATGTCACATTCAATAAACAATTAAAACTACCCGCGGTCATACAGCGCATTGCCTTAATTACCGCACCAAACAGCGATGGCCAAAGAGATTTTAAACAGGAAATGGCGGGCAATGCATATGATTATCATTTTAGGGTAACGGAATTTTTAACCCAGTTACAGGGCGATAACGCCGCCGCATTAATGCAGGAACAGTTACATGATATTTATTATCGTTCGTCCGATTTTGATGCGGTGGTAATTGTGCGTGGCGGAGGCTCGCAAACTGACTTTAAATCGTTCGATAATTACGATCTTGCAAGGCAGATTGCCTTGTTTACGATCCCTGTTTTTACAGGCATTGGCCACGACCGCAACACCAGCATTGCCGACCTGATGGCAAGACAATTAAAAACACCCACTAAGGTTGCTGCAGCATTAATTGACATTAATTTTCGCTTTGAAAATGAAGTGCAGCAATTGGCAGATAGGCTGGAAGATGCTGTTGACGCTATGCTGCTGGAAAAACAATACCAGCTAACCCGCTGGAAAGAAAAGATTGATTTTGTTATTCCGCAAAGAATTGGATCGTCAAAAACAAAACTTGCCGACTGGAAAATAAAATTGGACACCGGCGTTATTCGCCTGGTGGAAAAGCAAAAACTACAATTGCGGCAAACAGAAGATTTGCTCCAAAAATCATCACAACAATACCTGGTTAAAAAAAGGGAACGACTGGATTCAGGTGTACGATTGCTGCACCAGCTAAGCCCCCAAACCATTTTAAACAGGGGTTTTGCCATGGTTACATTTAACGACAAGGTTATTACCGATGTTACGCTTTTACAAAAGGATCAACAGGTAAAAACCATTTTAAAAAACAGCTCTTTTGAGAGCTCCATTACACAAATAAACATCGATGATCAATCTAACTTTTGATACGGCATATACGGAGCTTGAAAAAATTATTCGGCTGATTGAAAGCGAAAATGTTCCGTTGGATGAACTAGCGGAAAAAGTAAAAGAAGCAAAAGAGCTTATTAAATTTTGTGAAGACAAGTTGCGTGGTATAGAAACTGAACTGAATAAAACCAACGAAACGTTTGAATAATAAACCACCCCTTCGTAGGTATAACCTCATAACCTGTATATAAGTTCATTGTGGTGAAGATTCTTTTTTCAAGCCTGTAATCGTCACCAACATCCCGGGGAAAAAAACATTGCACAGTTTTTGCTCTTTCTGCTTACCGTTTTACTTCTCTTGAAAACAGCAGTTTACACAAAGGGGCAAAACATCATTTACCGGCTGGATTAATTGGCATAATGATATCCGGCTGTTCTATATCCAACAGACAACCACAATAATATATCTTTTGGAACCAGGCTGATCCGCTGGCAAATCCGATGTTGAATTGGCTTTATGAAAAAATTCCTGATAGCTTTTTGTTTAAACACAATTGTATTATGTGCTGGTGCAAATAATTATTATGTAAGCAGCACCGGTAACGATGCCAATAGCGGATTAAACACCTCACAGGCATGGGCAAGCATCAATAAAATAAACAGCTTTTCTTTCGCCGCCGGTGATTCATTGCTGTTTGAAGGAGGTGGAATTTTTACAGGCTGGATTAATAATACTTCGTTGAGTAATGGCACAGTTGGTGACCGCATAACTATTGCTTCTTACGGCACCGGCAAGGCAACCATCAACAGCTTTCTCGATGAGGGAATTTCCCTTACAAATGCCGGTAATCTCACTATTAAAAATTTAATATTTAAAGGAAGTGGCTATAAGCTAAGCGGCCTGTACACCAGCGGCATTGATATTTATATAGACAGTCTTGCAAACGCAAACAGTGAAAATATAATTCTTGATAGCCTTGAGACGATGGGTTATGGCGCATGGGGAATTTTAGTAACAACAGATTCAAAGACCTATGGTTATAAAAACTTAAACGTTACAAACAGTTTGTTACACGACAATGGCATAGGTGGTTTTGAGCTGTTGGGCTATATGGATACCTCCACACTACATGCAAACGGGTTTAATAACCAGGACGTTTATATTGGTTACGTAAAGTCCTATAACAATCCTGGGAGGCTTGATTTTACCGATAACTGGAGTGGTAGTGGTATCCTGATTGGCGGTACTGTAAATGGGATGATTGAAAACTGCGAGGCCTATAACAATGGCAAAGAAAATGGATCTTATTACGCAGGACCAGTTGGCATTTTTTTAGGTGATTCCAAATATGTGACCATACAGCATTGCAGTAGTCATGGTAATTCGGGCGGTCCGGGAAAGAAAGACGGCGGCGGTTTTGATCTTGACCAGGGCGCTTATGGATGTGTGATACAGTATTGCGACAGTTACGATAACCAGGGAGCGGGCTACGGCTTGTACCAGGCACCATCGGCTAATCCGTGGTCGAACGATACGATAAGATATAATACGTCGACAAACGATGCTTCCAATTATGGCGTTTATGGTGCTATTACCTTTTGGGGCGCAGGGCCTACCTATAAAGTAACCAATGCCGAAGTGTACGCCAACCAGGTTAATATGAGCAAATCCGGGTACGCGTTATTTTTCCTGAATAATAATTTGACTAACATAAATGTTCATGATAACATTTTTTGCCTACAACAACCCTCCTCCTATCTTAATTACAACGGCCTTTATCCAATAGCTTCCAATGCTACGGTTTACAAAAGTACTTTCCCTTGTGCCGTTCAACCACAGACGCCTTTTATTTCGCCTGTAACTTATCGTGGTGGTTTTGCACCTTCACCCATCGTTATGTGGACGGACGGCTGGACCAACTATGATCCGCAAAATGCTGTTTATCCTGCCATCGACTCTACTATTGAATCATCCATAACAAGCAGCATAACATTATCGGGTTCAAAAAAGTACCTGGTGAAGGGCTTGGTTTATGTAAAAAATGGTGCGACACTAACCATACAGCCCGGTTGTATTTTACGCGGCGATAAAACGGTTGCAAACAGTTCATTAATTATAACACGCGGTGCAAGGATAAGTGCGGCAGGAACACTTAGCAAACCAATTGTTTTTACTTCCAATCAACCAGCGGGTGCAAGAGCAAAAGGCGATTGGGGCGGTTTGATAATTCTTGGAAATGCACCATGCAATGGAACGGGGGGTGAACAATATATTGAGGGCTTGCCAACCAGCTCCGATACACAATTCGGGGGTGGCGCAATGCCTGATGACAATGATAGTTCAGGCGTGCTACAGTATGTGCGACTTGAATTTGGAGGTTATTCTATAGCTGCCGGGCAGGAAATAAATGGATTAACCCTTGGAGCGGTTGGCCGGGGAACGACCATTGATCATGTACAGGTTTCTTATTCGAACGATGATGGTTTTGAATGGCGTGGTGGATCAGTAAATTGTAAATACCTGGTATCTTATAAAAATAGGGATGATGATTGGGAGGTGAATAATGGCTACCATGGTGCAGTACAGTTTTGCCTTGGCCTTCGCGATCCTGATATGTCGGACGATCCGTCATCATCAACATCAGAAGGTATTGAATCCAGCAATGATGAAACTGGCTCTGATGCAACCGGCTACACTTCTGCTATCTTTTCCAACATTACCGAAATCGGACCGCTAAGAGGCAATGTATCGGCCAACGTGGCAACAATGTATAAAAGAAGCATCCACTTTGCCAACAACGCTCATGTGAGAATGGTAAACAGTATAATGATGGATTTTCCAATTGGTGTATCTGTTGATGGGGCGTTGTGCACTGCCCTCGCAACCAGTAATTATTTGTCTCCTGTTGCCAATAAATCGCCAGGCAACCTGGTATTTAAAAATAACCTGGTAGCCGGCAACAAGAGTGGCAAAGTGCTCGAAAAAAATGTGGATTGGAATATGGCAGATTGGTTTGCCGCAAATAAAAATGACTCGCTGGAATCTACGGCAAACTTATTGGTATTGCCTTATGCAACAGATGCGAATAATGTTGATTCCGGCGACTACAGGCCGGCTACAGGCTCGGCCGCTTTATCCAATTATAACTGGAACGACAGTGCTTTTTATCATATCGACTCGACTGGCATCAAAAACAATTTTATAACCTGCCCGGTTAACCTTGCAGCACCGGGCTTAATACTAGGCCCAACTAATCCCTACACTTACATACAATCAGGTGATAGCGCTAAATATTATATCTCGACCAAAAGCATTTTCGGCGTTTTAAAACAAATGTGGACAGTTCCCGCAGGTGTTACTATTCAATCAGGACAAGGCACTGATACGCTGATAGTAAAGTTTGCAAATACGTACACGAGCGGTAATATAGTTGCACAAAACTTATCTTATTGTGGTGTATTAAGTGGATCAAGGATCCTGGCAGTTAAAAAAGTACTTCCTGTAATTTATACCTTTATTGGCGATGGCAATTGGAACGTATCAAACAACTGGAGCAACGGCGCAATACCCCCTGCAAGTCTGCCATCGGGATCAGAAATAATAATTGCACCTGCATTAAACGGCAGTTGCATACTTAATGTGCCACAAACTATTTTATCCGGTGGCAAATTGACCGTGCAGCAGAATAAAAATTTCATAATTCAGGGTAATCTTTCGGCGAAATAAAGCTGGTTTTTCGCAGACACGCCTACTATCCTCCTGTTTTGTTCAATGGCACACCCAAGTCTGAAAGATGCTAAATTTTAAGGTTGAACAGGTTAATAATCTGACTTTGGCAAAAAATATGTGTCGTCATCTTAGTTCCTTTTCACTCTTTTTAACGCTTTATCAAAATCACTTTCAAAGTTTTGAT
>JBKJNG010000511.1:0-5522 GCA_046596065.1 Phnomibacter sp.
CATTACAAGCGGCTTATTTATCTTGCCAGCGTGAAATCTTTCAAAAACAAACTGGTCTATATACTTCCGGGCTTATTGTTGTTTGCTGCATGGCCGATTAGCCCTTTTACTTTTCTAATTTTCGCTGCACTGGTGCCATTGTTTTGGCTGGAAGCCAATACGCCCGATCTGCGAAAGTTTTTTTTCCTGCTGCTGCTAAATCTTTTCATTTGGAACCTTGCTACCACCTGGTGGATCTGGAACGCTTCACCGGGCGGCGCAGTGGGAGCAATCGTATCCAACAGCTTATTAATGTGCTTTCCATGGATGTTGTACCGGTTAACAAAAAAACACCTTGGGCAGGCTACTGCTTTTCTTGCATTCGCAGTGTACTGGTTAAGTTTCGAATACATACATCATACCTGGGATCTTAGCTGGCCGTGGTTAACTTTCGGTAATGTGTTTGCAACACATCCCAATTGGGTGCAGTGGTACGAATACACGGGTACTACAGGCGGCAGTCTATGGGTTTTACTGGTAAATATTTTACTGTTTAATGCCCTATTCATTAATCAACTTGACAAAAGGGTTCACAAATTTGGTTTCAATTGGAAAAGGCTTTTACCCGCTGCGGTGATTGCTGTATTACCACTTTTTGCTTCAATCGCAGTTTTTATAAACTTTAATACAAAGACTGTTGGTATTGATTCAGGTTATCTGCAAAACGTTGTAGTTGTGCAACCAAACGTTGAGCCATACACCGAAAAATTCAATACCGATCCGGCCGTCCTGATTGAAAAAATGATTGGTCTTAGCGAAGGCAAAATAGATAGCAATACCAGGCTTGTTGTTTGGCCGGAAACAGCCATACCGGTACAAGTCTGGGAAAATGAAATTGCCAGCAACCGATACTACCAACAGGTATTCGCATTCGCAAAAAAACACCCGAAAATCCAGTTGATCACGGGTATAGACAGCTATAAGAACTGGGGCAATCAAAACAGGCCTGGCTTTAGTATTCGTACTATGGAGAATGGCACCCATTATGAAGCTTTTAATACCGCTTTCGCTACAGATAGTACCAGTAATTTTTTGCTATATCACAAAAGCAAACTTGTTCCAGGGGTTGAATCGCTGCCCTCCTGGCTGGGTTTTATGAGCAGTATTTTCGATGATCTGGGCGGAACAACGGGCTCCCTTGGAAGAAGTGATTCAGCTTTCGTTTTTTCTTTTGCCGGTAACCCATACCATACAGCACCCATCATATGCTACGAAAGTATTTACAGCAATTATGTAACTGAATATATAAAACGCGGCGCCAACTTAATTACCATTATAACCAACGATGGCTGGTGGGGCGAAACGCCCGGTTACAAACAGCATATGAGCATGGCGGCATTAAGAGCCATCGAGAACCGGCGCTGGGTTGCAAGAAGCGCTAATACCGGAATCAGTTGTTTTATAAATCCACAAGGCCAGGTTATTGATCCCCAGCCATGGAACACCGCTGCCGCCATTAAGCAAGCTATTCCGCCTTCAGATGAACTAACTTTCTATTCAAAAAATGGCGATTGGCTTAGCAGGCTTGCATGGCCATTAGCAATATTGGTTTTGGCTTTTTTAGCGGTTAAAATCATTCAAAAAAAATGGCAAACCAGGCAACATAAAACTGTGATGACTTCAAATTAATTTTTATGGAAAAAACTTTTCAATACAAGCAGTTCAATATCCGCTACAGCGATACCGGCGAAGGTGTACCCGTTGTTCTGCTACATGGTTTTGGTGAAGACAGCCGCATCTGGAACCAGCAGTCCACTTTCCTCGAACCACATTGCCGGTTAATTATTCCTGACTTGCCGGCAAGTGGTGGCTCATTGCCTATCGGCCCCGATGTTGAACATCAAATTACCAGCGGCATACCATCATCAATAGATAAAATGGCGCAAGCAGTTGCAGCGTTGGTGGCGCATGAAAACATTGAATTGTTTGTGCTGCTAGGCCACAGTATGGGCGGTTATATAACCCTGGCACTTGCCGAAAAGCACCCGGAAAAATTAATGGGTTTTGGCCTAATACATTCCACGGCCTTTGCTGATGATGAAGAGAAAAAAGCAAACCGGCGCAAAGGCATTGAGTTTGTAAGAAAAAACGGTGGTTACGCTTTTTTACAAACGGCCATACCAGGTTTATTCAGCCAATCGTTTAAAGAAAAGCAGCCTGGCGCGGTAGCAGCACAAATAAGGCAATTTGATCCGTCCATTACTAACAAAGCAGTTGTTGATGCCGCTGTTATTGCTTATTATGAGGCTATGATTGCCCGGCCCGGCAGAACATCTGTTTTAGAAAGCAGCAAAATGCCTGTATTATTTATCATAGGAGCAGAAGATAAGGCTGTACCTATGGAAGATACATTGATGCAGGTGCCATTACCTGCCATATCCTATATGCACATTTTGGAAAATACAGGGCATATGAGTATGCTTGAATCGACCGGAGTTTTAAATAAACACCTGCTAAATTTCGTTAACGATTTGAAGCAGACGATTAATATACAGTAAGTTAGCAACCTCAGTGATTGGAGCATCTTATAAACCAATCAAAACCGGCAAAAAAATTAAACCTAACAGCTACAGGGCGGCATTTTAAATGAGTACAATAAAGCGTTTTCTTTTTGTTATTCTTTTACTCTCAAGTGTAAGCTCCTATGCCCTTCACATTAAGGGCGGCTGGATGTATTATGAATACGTTCGAACGGAAACTAGTGGACATGTTACTTATAAAGTAGTGGTTAAATTATACCGCGACTGTGCCACGCCAAATCCCGGCCAGAATGATACTCAAATTCCAATCTCAATTTTCAGAACCAACAGCAATTCCAGGGTAACAGAATTTACAGCACCACAAACAAGGATCTACAGGCTTGAAAAATCAACTTTCAGTGATTGCATTAATCCAAAACCACAGGTTTGTTATGTGATTATTGAATATACAGGAGAGGTTACTCTGCCTCCCATACCTGGTGGATATATCGCCTCCTTCCAGCGCTGCTGCCGCATTAATGGCATCTCGAATGTTGTTCCCCCATCTAATTCTCTGGGGAATACCTATATGATCTATTTACCCGGCACCGATGTAATTGGCGGAGCTGTAAACAGTAGCCCAAAATTTGTTGAGAAAGATACGGTTGCTGTATGTTATAAGTCGCCCATTGAACTTGATTACAGTGCGAATGACGCAGATGGCGATTCCTTGGTTTATGCTTTTACAAGCGCATTAACAGGTGGATCTCCCGATACACCAAGCCCGGTAATTTCTGATCCTCCACCTTTTCGCCAAGTGCCCTATTCATCTGGCTATTCCAGTACCAACCCCTTTGGCACTAATGTGATTATTAATCCCAAAACTGGTATTATAACGGGCATTAGTCCGGCCCAAACCGGCGAATACGTGTTATCAGTAGCCATCAAAGAATACCGTAACGGCAGTTATATAGCCGAAACAAGAAAAGAATTACATGTAAACGTAGCTGCATGTTCTTTTGTAGCAGCACAATTGCCGTTACGTATTACATCATGCGATGGTTATACCGTTGCATTTGAAAATCTTTCCACATCCGCCTCTATCAATTCCTATTACTGGGATTTTGGGGTAAAAAATAGTTTAACCGATACAAGCACATTACCAAAGCCTACCTATGTTTATCCCGATACTGGCGTTTTTGTGGCCAGGCTTATTGTAAACCGTAATACTTCCTGTGTCGACAGTGCTACTTCCCAGGTATCTGTATTTCCTGGTTTCTTTCCTGATTTCAGTTATAATGGCAGTTGCTTCTCCAACCCTTTTCAGTTCAATGACCAGTCTTCAACCCGCTATGGTTTCATAAATTCATGGCGTTGGGATTTTGGCAATACCACTGCCAATAACGATACCAGCCTTCTGAAAAACCCACAATATTTATACCCTGCTGCAATTGGCGAATACAAGGTATTACTACAAGTTACCAGCAATAAAGGCTGTTCGGATACGGTTAGCAAAACAATACAGGTGATTGATAAACCACTGCTTGAATTGCCTTTTAAAGACACGCTGATCTGTAGTATTGATAGCCTTGTTTTACGGGCCATTGGTACTGGCAATTTTAGCTGGACCCCTACTGACCGGATGCTCAACAGCAATGCAGCTAACCCTACTGTTTTTCCATTTCAAACAACCACCTATACGGTTTCATTAAACGACAGGGGCTGTTTGGCAACCGATACTGTAAGAGTAAATGTGCTAAACTTTGTTACGGTTAATGCTGGCAACGATACCACCATTTGCCGTACCGATGCCATCCAGCTAAGACCTGTAAGCCTGGGTTTACAATATGTATGGTCGCCAGCCATTGGTCTTGATGATCCTAATATTAAAAACCCGATAGCCACCCCCTTGGATGCTCTAAATACATATAGAGTAACTGTAAATCTTGGCAAATGCCAGGCTTCGGATATTATAAATATTAAAACCGTTCCTTACCCGGTAGCTGATGCAGGGGCCGACACCAGCATCTGTTTTAACGATACGGTTATTTTACGGGGTTTAGGGGTGGGAAGCAGCTATCAATGGGCTCCTGCCAGCCTGGTTGGTTTCCCGGGTAGCCTCGTAACGCCTGCCTATCCCCGCACCCCCACTGCATTTGTTTTAAGTATTTTTCAAACGCTTGGTTGCCCAAAACCAGGCATGGACACTGTATTGATAAATGTAGTGCCGCCCTTAAGCGTTTTTGCCGGAAACGATACTTCCATTGTAATTGGGCAACCTTTGCAACTTAATGCAAGTACCAATGGAAGTATTTATAACTGGGTACCTGCCACCGGGATGAATAATACCACCATTCTAAATCCGTTAATAGTACTGAGTGCAGGTTCTATTCCTGGCAACAGCAGCCAGTTAAGATATGTATTGGAAGTTACAACACCGGAAGGATGTGTTTCATCTGACGATATTTTAGTAAGATTATTTACGACTGTTCCTTCCATATTTGTTCCAAATGCATTTACGCCAAACCAGGATGGAAAAAATGATAACATCAAACCCATTTTGGCTGGCATGAAGCAACTGGTTTTTTTCAGGATCTACAATCGCTATGGCCAAATAATATTCGAAACCAAAGAACAGGGTAAGGGTTGGGATGGCAGGTTTAAAGGCGAATTACAAAGCAGCAATGCTTTCGTGTATAGCTGCGAGGCAGAAGATTATACCGGCAAACTGGTTAAAAGGGAAGGCACTTTTGTGTTGGTGAGATAAGCTTCTTATAAGAACAATACATAATCGGAAACCCGGGTGTCGAAACCAAAAAACTGAAACTGTCTTATGTGACGTCTCATCAATGGTATTGTGCCAAATCGCGGGCCAGGGTAAACCAGTATTATTTTATTAACGGCTTAAAATTAACCGGCCATTGTTAAGATATATTTTCATCATATTGTTTTTTAATGCAAGCCCTTTATGTGTTAAAGCTGCACACCTTAAAGGCGGGTATATTGAATATGAGTATGTTGGTA
>JBKJNG010000030.1:0-2882 GCA_046596065.1 Phnomibacter sp.
ATATTATCATTGGATACAGGCCGCATCTGCTGCGACTATTGGTTTTTCCAACTGGAACCTTACACTTATTTTTTCTAAAAAAGGAATGAGGGTGTGCCCTTCCTAAATGCTTCTTTCAAATATGTCGTATCCAATGTATAACCTCCCAGACCATCCAATAAACCTTCCGGTAAAAAATGCTCAATGAGGCTCTTTTCCAATGCCTTATTTTGCGTCTAAAATAACAAGCGTCCCCAACTATTTAATACAATCCTTTTTTTAGATCTTCAATACACGTTCTTAAGGTTGCAATTATTAAAATTGCTTTTGCAGGAAGTGAATCAAGCTCAGTTTCATTTTTACCATTTTGTTCTGCCAGCCTGACTATTTGGGTTAGCGAAGTAATATGCATGGTATCAATGGTTGGTTTCAGTTTATGCGCTAATGCACCAACTGCTTTCCAGTCTTTATTTGCAACTGCTTCTTCCATTTTTTCCAAAATGCCGGGTGCTGTGTCAACGAAAAGTTTTGCCATCATTGGCAAAAAAGCAGGATCATTACCACTCATTGATTTGAGAAAGGTAAGGTCGTATAAAGGAGCAGAAGGCTTCTCGTTTTCTGTTTGTATTTCAATCATAGGTTCGTCAAATTCCTGTTCAACTGATGATTGCTCAAGGTTAAGCGTTTGTACCAAAATGGAATATAAAGCATGCTCTTTAAAAGGCTTAGTAAGATAGCCATTCATGCCCGCTTCATAATACTTTAAATCGTCCCCTTTTAGTGCGTTGGCAGTTAATGCAATAATAGGAATACCAGACTTAAAATTATCAGGAAGCAACCTGATTTGCTGTGTAGATTCTATTCCATCCATTACAGGCATTTGAATATCCATTAGCATGGCATCAAAGTCATTATTAATAACCTGGAAAAGTGCTTCTTTACCATTTGGAACAATGGTTACTATACAACCCCATGAAACAAGTATGTGATTTACTAAAAACTGGTTGATCTCAACATCTTCGGCAACCAATATTTTTTTACCTGTTAATAATTTATAATCGTTTATAAAATCAACAATACTAGCAGCACCTAGCGCTTTTTTGTAGGGTATTTTAATTGTAAAGGCCGATCCTTTTCCCGGTTCACTGGTTACATGTAATGCGCCACCCTGTAGATCAGCCAGGTTTTTACAGATAGCTAAACCTAACCCGGTGCCACCATATTTTCTTGATATTTCAGATCGCTCCTGTACATATGGATCAAATATACCGTTGATTTTATCAGCAGGAATACCAACGCCGGTATCGGTAATGCAAAATGAAATTGACGCCGTTTCATCCGCTTCTTCATCCATTTTAATATCAATGGAAATTTGACCGAAGTCGGTAAATTTTATAGCGTTACTTATCAGGTTTGTCAATATCTGGCTAAGCCTGTAGGGGTCACCAGTAACATACAAGTCGTCAGGTAACTTATTCTTGATAACCAGGCTAATATCTTTTTCTTCTGCTTTATACCTGAAAGAATCAGCTGCCAATTGCACCTTTTCATAAATGTTAAATGGTATGGCTTCAAATTCCAGCTTTCCGGCAATTATTTTTTCAAGATCAAGAATATCGTTGATGATCACAATAAGATTATTGGCCGACTCCAGTATCAGATCAAGGAAGTGCTGTTGCTCCTTTTTAAGAACAGTCTTATTTAAAAGATTGGCCATACCGATAATTCCATTCATCGGCGTTCTTATTTCATGGCTCATATTTGCCAGGAAACGTTCTTTTGCTTTTGATCCGTCTTCAGAAACCTGCCTGGCAACTTCCAACTCCTGTTCTGCAAGAATTCTCTCTGTTATGTCTTGCGAAAAACCAATTACGTAAGGCTCGGTGCCAGGTTCCTTAACTACCACATTCTTGTACAAAAGGTACACCCTTTTGCCACACTTATCATAAATACGAAGGACTCCTTCAACGCTGCCTTCTTCCTGCAAATTGGAAAGATATAATTCATGAAAAAGAGGCTGATCTTCTGCGGGTAAAAACGTTACAAGATTTTGGCCAACTACAAGTTCCGGAGGAAAGCCCAGCACTTTTTCAACTGCGGGGTTTATACTTTTAATTAACCCGTTAAGATCATGTGTAATAATAATTCCCTGACTAAAATTTATAAGATCGCGATACCGTTTTTCACTAACTGTTACCTGCTGTTCAATAACTTTTCTTTCTGTTATTTCAAGGCCGTAGCCCATTACCTGGTTTACATTACCCGTATCATCTATAACCGGGTAAAGTATTCTTAAATGAACACTTTCTCCGCCATCAGGGGCTAACGAATCTTCCTCCCAACGTACTTCTTTCCTGGTTTCAACAGCACGCTTAAAATATGCGTCACGATCGTTGGCAATTTGAAGCGGCTTGTTTCGATAATCACAATATTCAAGGTCGGTTTTGCCAATAATCCATTCTCTTAAATGTGGATTTTTTAACGAAGCCGGGTTTATATATTGGTAACGCCGGTTAATATCCAAAACCGAAATATCTGCAGGCAGGTTATTAAGAATTGTTTCGTAAAATTTTCTCTGATCTTCCATTGCTTTCTTTGCGTTGAAAGATTCTGTAATATCATTAAACACCCACATGTTTCCCATGTAGGTGCCTTCGTTATTCTTTATTGGAATAAAATCTCTTAATATGCGGCCATCTTTAAGCGTTAACTTATGGTTTGTAATATGCTGCTGATTAGTAACAAGACGCTTTGTTTCGTTTAAAAATTCTGCAGGATCAGAAAAGAGGTGCATGGCTCTTTTAGTCAGTTTCCAGCAATCCATTCCCTGAAGGGAGGAAGGAGCTTCATCAAGGCCAAAAATTTCGCAGAAGCTTGAATTGGTAAGTAAAAGTTTTCTATTC
>JBKJNG010000604.1:0-9888 GCA_046596065.1 Phnomibacter sp.
TTTATTACCAACTTCTTTATTGGTGATATGGAAATTTTTTATCCTTGGTAATTTATGTTCCAGTTCATTCAACTCATGGTAATGCGTGGCAAATAATGTTTTTGGGGCATGTGGTGATCCATGTAAAAATTCAACAATACTCCAGGCAATTGAAATGCCATCGTAGGTTGAAGTGCCGCGGCCAATTTCATCCAGCAGTATCAGGCTTCTGGAAGAAATATTATTGATGATGCTGGCCGATTCATTCATCTCTACCATGAATGTACTCTCACCACCACTCAGGTTATCACTGGCGCCAACACGGGTAAAAATTTTATCAGTAAGTGGAATATTGGCTTCTGCAGCAGGAACAAAACTTCCTGTATGCGCCATCAGCGTTATCAGGGCAGTTTGTCGTAGCAAGGCACTCTTACCGCTCATGTTTGGTCCGGTAAGAATGATAACCTGTTGCGATGCCGGATCTAAAAAGATATCGTTGCTGACAAATATTTCGCCGGGCGGTAATGCTCTTTCAATAACCGGATGACGGGCTTCTTTTATATCCAGTTCGTAACCTTCGTGCATTATCGGTTTGCGATAATTATATTGCAATGCGTTATTGGCAAAACAACCCAGGCAATCAATAATGGCAAGAATTTGCCCGTTTAATTGAAGTGCTGCGAGGTAATCCTGCAACTCCAGTAAAAGACTATCGTACAACTGTTGTTCCAGGACAAAAATCTTTTCCTCCGCACCGGTTATTTTTTCCTCGTATTCTTTTAGTTCTGTAGTAATGTAACGCTCGGCATTTGCCAATGTTTGCCTGCGTTCCCAACCTGCAGGCACTTTGTGTTTATGAGAATTTGTAACCTCGAGGTAATAACCAAAAACATTATTAAATCCAATTTTTAAAGAACTAATGCCTGTTATTTCAGTTTCTTTTTGCTGTAGTTGAACTAGGTAACCTTTTCCGCTGGAAGAAATATAACGGAGATCGTCTAAGGTTTCATCAATGCCGGGCGCAATCATGCCGCCTTTGGAGGCAGCTGCCGGGGGATTTTCAATAATAATGCGGCTGATCTTTTCCGCCATATAATGACATGGGTTCAATGAATCCCCAAGCCTTTGCATATACGAATTGCTTGATTGGGCACACCATTCTTTAATCAGTGCTACCTGTTGTAACCCTTTTGCAATATGTTGTAACTCTCTTGGATTTATTTTCTTCAGCGGCACTTTACTTACCAGCCTTTCCACATCGCCGCATTGCCTGATGGCCTGTAACAATTGTTTGCGTTCGTCGGTGTTTACAATCAGCCATTCAACCGCCAACAGTCGCTGGTTAATTTTTTCTATATCGTTCAAAGGCATCAGCAGCCAGCGTTTCAGCAGCCTGGCACCCATGGCAGAAACGGTGTTATCTAAAACCGATAACAAAGTCTTTCCGCCGCTGTAGGTATTACCAATCAATTCCAGGTTGCGTATGGTAAAACGATCCATCCACAAATGATCGCTGCGGTTAATGCGCTGTAATGAAGTGACGTGCTGCAGGTTTGGATGCTCTGTATCTTTTAAATAATGCAGCACCGCCCCGGCGGCGATTAAACCCTGCCGCATGTCTTCCACACCAAAACCTTTCAAGCTATGCGTGCCAAAATGTTTCAGCAGGCTTTCCTGTGCATACGTCTCGTCAAAAATCCATTCATCCAAAGCATAAGTGTAAAACTTTGAACCGAATTGTTCCTTGAACATTCGTTGCAGCGGCCTTTGAAAGATTATTTCAGCGGGCCGCATGGTTTGTATCAGTTTGTCGGTGTACTCATGATCGCCTTCGGCGATAAAAAACTCGCCAGTGCTTATGTCGAGGAATGAAATGCCATACAGGTTTTTATCCGCTATAAAGAGGCCGCATAAAAAGTTGTTGCTGTTATGTTCCAGCAATTTATCGCTGGTGGCAACGCCAGGAGTAACCAGTTCCGTTACACCGCGTTTTACAATTCCCTTCGCCATTTTGGGGTCTTCAAGCTGATCACAGATGGCAACACGATAACCGGCTTTTACAAGTTTGTGCAGGTAAGTATCCAATGCATGGTGTGGAAACCCCGCCAGTTCATTCTCGCTAGCACTGCCGTTGTTGCGGCGGGTGAGTGTGATGCCTAAAACCTGGGCCGTCTTGATTGCGTCTTCGCCAAAAGTCTCGTAGAAATCCCCCACCCGAAACAACAGGATAGCATCAGGATATCGCTGTTTGATGGCCCTGTGCTGCTGCATAAGTGGTGTATCGGATACTACTTTTGACATGGGGCGAAAATAGGGAACAGAAAGCTAGATAAAGGGATAGTTACCCCAAGGTTATACACCTCAACCCCGACCCTTCTCCACAGGGAGGAGAAGGGTGCCTCTCGGCAACTTTGATTACACTTTCGAACAGGTGATTACAGGCTGCACATTTTTACTTTTGTATTCCTGTTGTTTTGTATTTTTTTATGACATTTTCACATTAATACTCCTTCTCAGCAGCTTTTTCCGGTGGCTTATTTGGCATTACTGCTTTTGGTGCAGGCTTGCCTTTATTTATGCCGGTATCAGCCGTTACAGGTTTGTCTTTTTCAGTAGAAGGAATATTGGCAGGTTTGTTTTTTGTGGTATCAGCCGGGTCTTCAGGATCGCCATAATAGTCATCAGCCTGTCCATTTCCAAGGTCGGTTCCTTCTGCATCAGGTGATGCTGGCCCGGTAATATTTTGAAAATAATCGTAGTTGATATCGTTCTTATCAACCGCCGGCTTTACAAATTTCGAATCCGGATCATAAGCCAGTTTTTTATCCTTATAAACGCTTTGCAGAAATAAACCACAGGTAGGCAAGGCTGCTGAACCGCCATAACCCTCAGAAGAGCTCGATGGAAAATGGATCCAGTTTTCGTCGCATCCAACCCAGGTACCGCAAAGCAACTCCGGGGTGTATATCATAAACCAGGCATCTGTATTCAAATTGGTTGTACCTGTTTTTGCACCCATTTCAGCATTTATGCCATAATTTTTCATGCGGGTACTTGTGCCGAATTTAATAGCACCCCCCATCATTTTACACATGGTATAAGCGGTTACTTCGCTTATTACCTCACTAATTTGCGGACCAGCCGCAACAATCAAATTGCCATTTCTATCTTCAATACGGGTTACGGTTTGCGGTTTAATATTAAAGCCACGGCCGGGGAACATGGTGTACATCCAAATAAGTTCGTACAGGCTTAAATCGCAACTTCCCAGGGCGAGCGATGGATAAGGTTCAAGTTTGGTTTGAACCTTGCAGCGGTTTAAAAAATCTACAAAACGTACAGGGCCAATTTGTTTCATCAGGTAAGCGGCTGCTCCGTTTAATGACTTGGCAATACAAACCGCCATCGGCGGGCTACCACCACTTGCGCCTTTATTATTGGCCGGTACCCAGCCGTTGCCGGGAAAAAACTGTGGTACGTTAGGCAAGGGTGTTTCGGGCGTAAAGCCAGCTTCTTCAATAGACTGTGCGTATAACATTGGTTTTATAGCAGAACCTGTTTGCCTTTTAATGCTTATGTTGGCATGATCAATTTTGAATGTTTTGTAATCAATACCGCCAACCCATGCTTTTACAAAACCGGTTTGTGGTTCCATGGCGATAAAGCCGCTTTGCAAATGCGTTTTCAGGTATTTGATGGAATCAAGGGGCGTCATCACCGTATCTTTTTCGCGTTTGGCATTCCAGGTGAAGATCTTCATACGCACTTTTTGCGAAAAGGTTTTCCTGTTGGCGTCATCTGAAAGCCCATCATCTGTCTGTGAATGCCAGCGATCACTTTGTTTCATGAACTTATCTAGCTCCTTTTGCCTTTTTTCAAAAACACTTCCGCTTTTTACAAAGCCATAATTGCTGAAAATGCGTTGTTTGGCAGCCATGTTTTCGGCCATCGCATCTTCGGCGTAAGCCTGCATTTTTGGGTTGATGGTTGTGTAGATTCTAAGGCCATCGCGGTAAATATTATACTTGCCACCACCATTTGGCTTCTCGATGTTTTTAAGCAGGCGTTTTACTTCTTCTTTTACAACTAGCTCCCTGAAATAAGGGGCAATACCCTGGCTGGCATCCTGTTTTTTAAAGTTGATGGCAATGGGTTTCAATTTTGCTGCTTCACCTTCCTGCTCACTTACAAATTTATTGGTCACCATCCTGTTGATAACAAGGTTGCGCCTGTCAAGGGCCGCTTTCGGATTACGCCGCGGATTATAAGCAGTAGGAGCGTTAACCATACCAACCAATACCGCTGCTTCTTCAACTGTTAAGCGATCAGGTTCTTTTTGAAAAAAAGCTCTTGATGCATTACGG
This sequence comes from Phnomibacter sp., assembly GCA_046596065.1. Classification (GTDB taxonomy): domain Bacteria; phylum Bacteroidota; class Bacteroidia; order Chitinophagales; family Chitinophagaceae; genus Phnomibacter. The sequence continues at coordinate 4,344 of JBKJNG010000604.1, forward strand.
ATACCAAAAATATTTTCACTAAACGAAACTGTATTCAGGTAATAGGTAATGATTTCTTCCTTGGTAAAATTTCGTTCAAGTTTTACGGCAATCACCCATTCTTTTAATTTCTGACCCACGCGTTTAACCTTGCCGGGCTCCCTGCGACCGCCGAATAGATTAAGTGCCAATTGCTGGGTAATGGTAGAACCACCGCCAGCTGGATTTAAGGTAAAAATGCCTTTAATAACACGAAGTAATGCCCAGCCATCAATGCCGTTATGCTCGTAAAAGCGTTCATCTTCGGTAGCAACCAGTGCGTTGATTACATTTTTTGAAATGTCTTTAAGCTCTACCGGGCTGCGGTCTTCCAGGTAAAACTTGCCCATTGGCGTGCCATCATCAGCATATACTTCTGATGCCATTAGTGAAGATGGATTTTCCAATTCAGCAATGGAAGGCATGGAGCCAAGAACGCCATAATTGGTTGCTACCAGCAGCAAAGCAAACAGCGATATGAAACCAAAAAAAGAGATCCAAATAAATTTGACCGCACGTGTCATACTGTGAAAATGTTTTGCAACTACAAACTTGCAGTAATTAATCTAAAGTTGTTCTCAAGGGTAGCTTTACTTTTAAACCGTTGGCAATTTTAGTTGTTGGTTTAAGCTATCTCGACTTGCGCATCAATAATGCCAGCTGCTGGCGTGTAATCATTTTAAACAAATAATCCATTTCAAGCCTTTATTCAAATAATCAAAACTTGCCGGGAAATGTTTCTCTTAAAACTTTCTGATACAATGGCATATTAGGATCCTGCGATAGCAGGCTTAAGTTAGCTTCGTTAAGAATGATGTAGGAATACTTTGAAGCATCCAGCCAGGATATGATTTCTTTTTGAGCTACCGGCTTCAGGTAGTTGATATAGTTAACCGCGGCCTCCGCGTTTTTAAATTCAGGTGAACGAAGCATGATGATCCAAAGGTTATCGCGAAGTTTCTTTTTGGTAGCTTCGACCGGTTGGCCATTAAAGTTTTTCCTGCTGCTGTTATTTAACGAATACAGGGCTTCATTTACATATGCCGGATCAACTTTTTCCATTACCAGCGCCACCATAAAAGGCTCAGCGCCGTTAATAATATATGGTGAAGGTTGTGTGGCAACAGCTGTAATCAAAATAGTTGATGAATCTTTTGTTGGCGTAATAACCGGGGCTGTGATATTTGCCCCTTTCAAACTGTCCGGCGTCATTACAATATCCTTTCTTGGCTCGGGCCTGGAAACCACCACTTCATCTTCTTTAGCCCTTGTTACTTCCAGTTTTGTAAGATAATCTTCAATCTCTTTGCGGCGGCCAAGTACCTCGATCATCCTGGTTGCCCGTGCAGATAAAGGATGGTCCGGAAATTCAGTGTTAATATCATTCAGCGATTTAATGGCAAGCGAGTCATCTTTTTGCCGGATATGATAAACTGATTCGATGTACAAAAGCTGTGGGGTCCAGTAGTTTTTACCAAGGGTAGAATCGGCTAGTTTTTTCGCGGCAATTGCTTCCTCAAAATTTCCTTCAATAAATAAATCGTAAATCTTCTGGTAAGTACCAGTTACCTTCTGATCACTTTTGTTTTCATCAGCCAGCTCTTTCCTGGTCACCTTTTCGGATAATGCACCACCGGCAAATTGTTTTTGTAATAGTTGTTTGCAGCGGTTAGCATTCGCCAAATCACCAATCTGTGTGTAGCAATGCACCAGTGCAAACAGCGATTGTTCAGCCATGGTACCGGTATCTTTCCTGCTTAATAATTTCTCGAAAACTTTTATGGCTTCCGGGTAATCTTCCAGTTGTTCGTGTAATGCAACACCTTCATTGTACAGTGCAATGTTTATACGGTTGTCGGCTCTTTCTTTTCGTTCTGCACTTAATGGAATACGGCTGTATAAATTATCAAATGAAATATCTGTGGTATCAAAACTCTCACCGGTGGTATCGGTTTTCAGTGCCGGGTTTTCGTCATCGGAATCGTCAACCACGCCAGCTTTTAAAGCGGATAACTGGATAGCATTCAACCTGCGCCAATTATCAACATTCGGGCGTGCACCCCAGCGTTCCTTGAATTTTCCAAAGCCGTTTGCCCGCACACTAACATCATAAAAATACCAGGTTGATGAATTTGCATCAAAAAGAGATGTTGCCGCCGCATTTAATTTGGATGGATTTAACGATGCAACAGGTACTGAACCACCAGCTGCTAACGGATCTTCTTTTAAACCCCGCTCTTTCCTTAATTGTTTGCTTATTTTTTTAACCCTGGCTATGCGTTCCGTTTCATTTGTTTCAGCAAGTGTTAAGAGGCTGTCGTTTAGCGTAATTACCTGCACTGCCTGGTAAATTTGCCTGGTGCCCGGATGCCGTTTTTCAAGTCTTGCTGCGGTTTCTTTATTGATGGCATTGGTGTTTACGCTATCGTAATAAGGAGCGGCATTTGCATAGTTTTTTTGTGCGTATGCTATATCACCAAGCAACATAAAACTCCTGGTACGCTGGGCCTCATCTTCGTTATTAAATTTTATACTTTTTTGAAGAAAAGAAGTAGCAGGGGCGTAACCGTTTCGTTCCAGCTCAAAAAGGGCTGTTGCATAATAAATAATATCCCTATAGCTCTGGTATTTGTCTTTTTTAGCCATGGATAAAAGGGTGGCTATATTGGCATCAATAATTTTCGGGTCGTCACTTTTATTCAGCCTTATACTATTTAACCTGGCATAAACTTCCATCACAGGATCGAGGGCAAGACCTGTACATTTTTCATAAGCTTCTGATGCTTTCGGCAAATTGTTTCCCAACTGGTATAGCTGTCCTGCCAGGTACCAGGCTCTTGCTTTTTCCTGCTGATTTTCGGCGTTCGGAATGGCTTTTACCAGGTATGTAGCCGAGCTGTCCCAAATCTCCATTTTGTAGTAGAGATAAGACCTTGCTTCTGCCATTTCTTCCTTCAGCCTGGCAGGAAAATAAGGATCGTTCTTTAAGGTTTCAATCAGGGAAGATGCATCGAGGTACTCTCCGTTTTCAATCAGCGTTCTTACCTGCCAGATAAAAGCTTCGTTGCGGCTTGGCGGCCTGGAAACAAGGTAGGAGAAGGTGCCGGTTTTTTCTTTGGTGGCGATGGTAAATGCGTTATTTCCTTCCTCTGAATTGCTGCCAATTACCTTATCGAAGCCGCCTTTTTCTTTTGGCGCAAAAGTGTAATTGATGAATTGGAAGGTCATGGCGGCGCTGTCGAAATTTTTTCTGAGCAGGTATGCCTTCCCCATTACAAGGTACATATTATCAATCCAGTCGTTTCTAAGATCGTGCAGTAAAATACCCGCCGTACATCTTTGTAAAATAGAATCGAGGAAATTAGACCTGGAAGTTTCGTCAAGTGAATACGGGTAGAAGGAAAGCAGTTCGGTGTAATCATCTTTAAACTGCAGCTTCGAGTCGCTGATGATCTCGTTTAGTTTAAGATTGGCATTAAAGAAATAGTTGTAATGGGTGTAGTTGTTTTGAAAAAAATGCCGCATGCCGGTAAACCTTTTTGCAGCCAGTTTTTCTGAAGGAAGTTGCCTGTTTTCGTACTGCTTGGGCTTTTTTAAATTAAACTCCAGCTTAGGCTGTGCCATAGCACAGGTATAAGACAGCAGGATGGTTGAAAAAAGAAAAAGTCGGGCATGCAGGTTCATTCTTAAATAAATTGATGGCAAATAAATAACTCTTTTTTTAGCCGATTATTTTAAAATGATAAATTATCTGGTCAATAACGGTATTAACCAGGTAAAAGCATTACCTCAAACGTAAATATGAAGGATTTTTTTTAGCTGCCGGCAAAACTTTCTCAATCCGGTATACCTTTAACGCCTTAGTAATATGGCTCAGCTAGGATCAACAAATACATTTAAGCGGCTTCGTAACCGGTACCGGCTTGTAATCATGAACGATGATACTTATGAAGAGCTGGCTACCTTCAAACTTAGCAGGTTATCGGTATATGCTGCCATTAGTACCATTTTCGTTTTGCTGGTAGGACTTACCATTGCCATTGTATCGTTTACCAATTTAAAATATATGATACCCGGTTATGGTAAACAAAGCTCTGTAAGGGAACTGCGAATGCTGAAAGTGCGAACTGATAGCCTGGAACAGGTAGTAAATTTGAAGCAACAATACCTGGAAGGTGTACAACGGGTGTTGCGCGGCGATACTGGCAGTTTACGGATGGATACAACATTGCTGATAGTGCCCAAACCCGATAGCCTGATTACAGACTGATCGGTTTTTTTATGAACAATGAAATTTTTAATAATTCTATATGAAAATCACTGAAAGCTCTCCATTCAAAAAGGTTATTCGCCCGTTAGTAATCTTTTTTATTACTGTAAATGCATTATCCATCGTTTTCAGATCGAGGCTGGAGGATAAAGGCGTTGATACCGATGTTGTAATTATTGGTAATCTTATACTTTTTGTTGTTTCTGCCTTAAGTATCTGGATGTACAGCAAAGCAGGCGGACAAAATAAATCGCATGGTATGGTGCGTAATGTTTACGGCGGTTTCATGCTTAAGTTTTTTGCACTGATTGTTGCTGCGATGGTATACTTCTATTTTGCCAGGGAAATAAATAAACCGGCCATATTTATCTGTATGGGCTTATACCTGGTGTATAATTTTACCGGTGTATTGCAACTAATTAAAAAACAACCACCGCATGCAGCGCCAAATTTAAGTCATCCTCAAAAGCATACGCCGCACCATCATCACCATAAATAAACAACCCATTTACCCGAATTTACCGGATTAATATGGCCGCAAACAAGCATTCGTTTGAAGCGCTGAAAGCTTACCTGCCCGAGGGTAGTTTTGAGTTGGTGATGCCATTGATTTTGCAGCACCGTGTTCACCTTACCATAAGCCGCCACCGGCAAACCAAACTAGGCGACTACCGCAATGCGCATGGCAATAAAAACCATCGGATTTCCGTTAATGGCAACCTGAACAAGTATTCTTTCCTCATTACTTTATTGCACGAACTGGCGCATTTGCTGGCTTACGAGCAGTTTGGTAACCGGATTCAGCCTCATGGCAACGAATGGAAAAAAACATATGGTAGTGTTTTAAAAGATTTTCTAGCGCAGCATTTATTTCCAGCTGATATAGCGAATGAACTAAAATCGACGCTTCACAATCCTGCGGCAAGTAGTTGCGCCGAAGATGAACTACAACGTATATTGATGCGGTACGATGCAAAAAAGCCCGGTATGAAAATGGTGGAACAACTTACAACAGGACAGCATTTTAAAATTGCAGGCGGAAGGGTTTTTGTAAAGGGAGAAGTTATAAGAAAACGAATAAAATGTTTTGAATTGCCTGCTATGAAGGCCTATTTATTCAGCCCTTTGTACGAGGTAATGGAGGTAGCATGATAGCCAGGAGTGATACTAAAAACAAGATTTTATAAGGCAAGCTTTATTAACCCGTTTTAATTACCAATCAATTCTACATGAGAAAATTTACAGCCTTTGTCCTTT
>JBKJNG010000261.1:0-13481 GCA_046596065.1 Phnomibacter sp.
AAAGCGGCAGCAAAAAAAGGAGCAGCAAAAAAAGTAGCTCCTAAAAAAGCAGCAGTAAAAAAGGGCGCAGCAAAAAAAGCAGCTCCTAAAAAAGCGGCTAAAAAATCTTCCATTAAAAAAGCAGTGAAGAAAGTCGTAGCTAAAAAATCTGCCGGCAAAAAAGCAGCAGGTAAAAAAGCAACTGCTCCAAAAAAAGCAGCCAAGAAGGGCGCAGCAAAAGCAGCACCCAAAAAAGCAGTAGCTCCAAAGAAAGCAGCAAAAAAAGGCGCAGCAAAAAAAGCAGCTCCTAAAAAAGCGGCAGCAAAAAAAGGCGCGGCAAAGAAAGTAGCACCTGCACCTCCTGCAAAAAAAGCAATCAAAAAAAAGAAAGTGGTAGCGCCAGTTGAAGCTCCCGCAGCTGCACCTGTTGTTGAATCACCAGCACCTGCTCCTGTGAAAGTGAAAAAAGTTAAAAGGAAAAAAGCAGCACCGGTTAGCGCGCCGGTTGAAGCACCGGCAGCTGAAGTAACACCAGCGGTTGAAGAGCCAACTACAGAAGCTCCGGCAGAATAATTGTTAATGATTTCAATAAAAAAAGCCTGGCTGATGCCGGGCTTTTTTTTAATAATTTTTCAACTTGTTTATTTGTGATTGGTTGTTACTTCGTACTATTAAAAACACAATCATATGCCAATAGCACACGAAATAGATTATCGCATTTACGGAGAAGAAATGCAGTACGTGGATATTGAACTTGATCCGGGTGAAACTGCAGTAGCAGAAGCTGGTGCCTTTATGATGATGGATGAAGGTATCCAAATGCAAACCATATTTGGAGATGGCAGCCGGCAACAAGGTATGGGTGGCGGCTTGCTTGATAAGTTGTTCAGTGCTGGTAAACGATTGCTTACTGGTGAAAGCTTATTTATGACTGCGTTTACAAATGTTGGCCAGGGAAAAAAACGTGTCGCTTTCGCATCACCCTATCCCGGGAAGATTATTGCACTTGATTTGGTGGATTATGGAGGAAAAATAGTTTGTCAGAAAGATGCGTTTTTATGCGCTGCAAGAGGTGTTAGTATCGGTATCGAGTTCCAGCGGAGGCTGGGTACCGGTTTGTTTGGCGGCGAAGGTTTTATTATGCAAAAGCTGGAAGGAGATGGTCATGCATTTGTGCATGCAGGTGGCCATGTTTTTGAAAGAACCCTGCAATATGGCGAAACATTAAGGATAGACACAGGCTGCCTGGTAGCTTACACAAAAGAAGTTCACTACGATATTCAATTTATTGGTGGCATCCGTAATACTTTGTTTGGCGGTGAAGGCGTGTTTTTTGCCACTTTACAAGGCCCTGGTAAGGTTTGGATACAAACTTTGCCCATAAGTCGTTTAGCCAGCAGAATCCTTTCTTATGGCACTTATAACCGCAAAGAAGAAGGAAGTATCCTGGGCGGTCTTGGTAATTTGCTGGATGGCGACGGCCGGTAGAATTAAGCGGGTAATAAAGGCTGGGTGGTGCGCTTATTGCAAAACCAGCAATACTTTCGCTTCTAAACTTTCAGGTTTAGTATTTGCATCCGCCTATTTTTGCGCTCTTTTAAAATAATAAGTTCTAATGATAGATGTTTTACTGGGCCTTCAGTGGGGCGATGAGGGGAAGGGCAAGATAGTAGACTATTTTGCCCCGCAATACGATATCATAGCTCGTTTTCAGGGTGGTCCAAATGCAGGCCACACGCTATATGTTCAGGGCCAGAAAGTAGTATTGCACCAGATACCATCAGGTGTTTTTCACCAGCATACCATCAACCTGATTGGCAATGGCGTAGTGCTTGACCCCGTTATACTAAAAAAAGAATGTGAAACCGTTGCTGGTTTTGGTGTTGATGTAAAAAAAAATCTTTTTATATCCAAAAGAACGCACCTGATTCTTCCAACACACAGGGCACTGGATAAAGCAAGCGAATTACAGAAAGGTGAAGGTAAAATAGGTTCAACACTTAAGGGAATAGGGCCTGCCTATATGGATAAAACCGGCCGTAATGGCCTTAGAGTTGGCGACTTGCTCGATAAAAGTTTTACAACCAATTATATAAAACTGCGTTTAAAACATCAGCGTTTACTTGATAACTTCAATTTTAATGAAGACATAACCAATTGGGAAGAGGAATTTTTTGATGCAATTGAATTTTTAAAAACGTTGAATATTGTAAACGGCGAATACTTTATAAACGATCAGCTGAAAGCCGGTAAAACTGTGCTGGCGGAAGGCGCACAGGGTAGTATGCTTGATATAGATTTTGGTACCTTTCCGTTTGTAACCAGCAGCAGTACCATTACGGCTGGTGTTTGCAACGGCCTTGGAGTGGCCCCGCAAAAGATCCGCGATGTATTAGGTGTAACAAAAGCCTATTGTACCCGTGTTGGTAGCGGCCCTTTTCCTACCGAACTGGAAGATTCGACCGGGGAAGCATTGCGTAAGGCTGGTAATGAATTTGGAGCTACTACGGGCCGTCCGAGGCGCTGTGGCTGGATTGATTTGGTGGCCCTGCAATATGCATGTATGATAAATGGCGTAACCAAACTTGTAATGACCAAAGCCGATGTATTGGATCATTTTACACCGCTACAAGTTTGTACTGCCTATAAAATAGATGGAGAGGAAACAAATGAAGTCCCATTTCAAATGACAAGGGTGAAAATTGAGCCTGTACTGGAAGAATTTGAAGGCTGGTTTACTGATACAACTCATTGCAAAGACCCGGGTAGGCTTCCTGAAAAAATGCAGATTTATGTTGATTTTATAAATAAGTATGTTGGAGTACCAGTTACATGGGTAAGTAACGGACCGGGCCGCGATCAGATAATAAAAATGTAGATTTGTTTGGGTGACCTTTCTTGAAAAATTTTATTAGAAGATTAGAAACAGGGGTGTTTAATAGTCAGCAATCACAAAAAAATATTTAGCGATATTTTTTTGGCCAATTAAAAATCACGTCCAAATTTTGACATAGTTAAACCTTGGAAAATGGCAATAAAAAAAGACACAGGGAAAAAAGTTACGGCTAGCAAAAAAGCTGCCCCTGAAAAAACTACATCAGCTTCAAAATCAACTAAAAAGGTTGACGAAGATGACGATGATATGGATTTAGATGAAGAAGATGCGGCGCCTAAAAAAGGTAAAGGAGCCAAAGCAACCGGGAAAAAAGGCACTGACGAAGAAGAGGATGAAGACGTAGAGGATGAGGTAGATGATTGGGAAAAACCAGAAGAAGATGCTGATTCCTGGGATCCTGACTTCGAAGAATTCGACATCCCAAAATCAAAAGTGAAAAAAGCAGGTACCAAAAAAGGTGAGGAAGAAGATGATTTCAAATTTGATGAGGGGATGGATGAGTTTGATGATCTGTTTGGCGGCGGTGGCGGAAAAGGCGGCGGTTTTGATGACGACGACGACTTTTAAGCCAATGGCACACTGCTGTGCATTTCCTAATAGCACGGTAAGCATTTACCATGTTTAATGAAACTTTTGAGGTAAATAATTTTACCATAATTAAAGAACAACTGCTGATTTGGGCGAGCCAATTCAGCAGTTGTTCTTTTTTGGATAATAACCAATATCAGTCGCAATGGAAGCAGCAGGAATGCCTGGTTGCGGCGGGCGTTTTGCACGAAATAAATGTACCACCGGGCGGCGCCTTACCTCAACTTCAGCAATTTTTGGATGACCATAAGGGCGAATGGATTTTCGGCCATTTAAGCTATGATCTTAACGCTGAAATTGAACCTGCCCCTATCGCTGTAAATGATCCTGTTGGCTTTTCTGGCTTATCGTTCTTTGTGCCGCAAACTGTCTTCCGCCTAACAGATAAGTTACTTAGCATTTTTTCCCATGAAAAGCCGCCGGCTGATATATGGAAAGATGTTTGTAGAACCGATAGGTCGCTCAAACCTGCTACCACGATTGTAGTACTGGAGGCCCGTACTAAAATGCAGGAATACCTTGACATTATTGGGAAATTAAAGGAGCATATTCATCGCGGCGATTGTTACGAGATAAATTTTTGCCAGGAATTTTATGCTGAAAACATTCTTGTTGATTCAGTTTATCTGTTTAAAAAATTAAGCAGCCTTTCCCCTAATCCATTTGCCTGTTACTATAAAATTAAGCAGTCGCACCTGGTTTGTGCAAGCCCCGAAAGATACATTTCCCGCAACGGAAACAGGTTGTTTTCTCAACCAATAAAAGGCACCGCTTCCCGAAACTTGGAAAATGTTTTCGATGATAGGAATAGGGTATTGAAGTTGCAAAATAGTCCGAAGGAAAGAAGTGAAAATGTAATGGTGGTGGACCTGGTTAGAAATGATCTTTCACGCATTTGCAGGGAAGGCACGGTGAAAGTGGATGAGCTTTTTGGCATTTATACTTACCCGCATGTGCATCAAATGATATCAACCGTTAGTGGCGAAACAAAGCCTGGAACCACTTTTACCGATATTATAAAAGCTACTTTCCCTATGGGCAGCATGACAGGCGCACCTAAGAAAAAGGTGATGGAATTAATAAGTAAGTATGAATCCGGAAGCAGGGGATTATTTTCAGGAGCGGTGGGTTATATTTCTCCTGAAGGCGATTTTGATTTTAATGTAGTTATCCGGAGCTTGCTTTACAATGCGCAAACAGAATATTTATCTTATTGGGTAGGTGGTGGAATAACCTGGTATAGCAACGCTGCAGACGAGTATGACGAGTGCATGCTAAAAGCTATTGCAATAAAAAAGGTGCTGCAGGAAGCAACACCTTAAAGTTATTTCAAAGGCTGACTTTATTTCTTGCGGGCGGTGGCCTTTATTTTTGTTTCTGCAGGAAACCCGGCTCCAATCGCGGTGGCCGATTCTAAATTAGCCATAATCGATTGTCTTAAAATGATATAACGGTTTGCCTCGAAAATTTCCATTTTATCTTTTGGTAAACGAAACGTGCAACCACCTTCGGCACAAACCAGCTTATCGAAATTTGCATTTAGTTTATTAAACTCGTTTATATCCATACCCAATTGGGTAGATACAACAACGGAATTATACTTTCCTTGAAGTGTTGCAGTTGTGGTATTGGCCAACACTTCTTCACTTAACTGGCCTTGCAATAGTGTGGGGTTTGTTTGTGACTGGATAGTAATCCATTCATCGGTAGTAGCTGTGGTTTCGCCGCCATTCCCTTCCATCAGGTAATGAGTTCCAATAAATTTTTTTACATGGTTGCGGCTTTCTTCAGGAAGGTAGTTCTGAAGTTTCCAGAAATCTTTAGTACCGCTTTTGCGCATAGCGCTGAATACACGGCCCGGCCCGCCATTATAAGCTGCTATTACCAGCAACCAATCTCCCAACTGACCATACAGTTCGCGAAGGTATTTTGCTGCGGCTTGCGTGCTGCGGTAATAATTGGCTCGTTCGTCCATTCGGTTGTTGATAATTAACCCCATACGACGGCCGGTTTCGGGCATAAACTGCCATGGTCCCGCTGCGCCAACCCAACTCATCACCCAGGGCTGTAAATGGCTTTCAATAACCGCGAGGTATTTCATTTCTTTTGGAATGCCATAACTGGATAGTATGTTATCCATCATCCTGAAATAGGGCTGACCCCAAATTTTCATGGAGGATAATTCTTTGCCATGTTTTGTCATATAGTCTTTTACATAAACAATGGCAAGCGGATTTACCTGTGCGGTATACGGTTCGGAGGGGTTATATGTATCACTTTTAAAAAGATTTTTGAAACCGAGATTTTCCAGGTTGTTCTGGCTGGCACTATCTTTTTTAATCGTTTTCTTAGTGGGGTCATTGGTTTCGTCACTTCTGCCAATTGCAGTGAAAGTGAGGGAAAGAATGCATAATACGCCAATCCAATACTTCATGCTTATATTCCTTTTTTGCGGCAATCATTGTTCAAAACAAATGAATGCCTGGTTTGAATAAAAGGCATTTTCCAGAGAAAAAAACCAATTGCTGTCCTATCTAAACGAATGAAGATAGTTACAAATTATGTGCAAATCTAACTCCTGCCACCTGTTTGTAAGCACCTGCACCCCAAAATTCATCCCGTTCGGGTGTTTAAACAGCGGAACAGACATGCCTGGCAAGCCCGCAAGGTTTGCAAAAACAGTATAAATATCAGCAAGATACATGGCAACAGGGTCATCCATTTTTTCACCGAGCACAAAAGCTGTGGTAGGACTAACCGGCATTATAATAGCATCATAATTTTCAAAAATGGCTGCTGTCTGGTTGAAAATCAGTCTTCTTACTTGCTGAGCTTTGTCAAAGTAGGCATCATAATAGCCGGCGCTCAGCACAAAACTTCCCAGCATAATGCGTCGCTTAACTTCCAGGCCAAAACCTTCACTCCTGTTCTGCTTGTAATACTCTGTTAAATCGCCCCTGTTGGTATCTGAATGATGCCCATACCGCAGGCCATCGAAGCGGCTTAGGTTGCTCGATGCTTCAGCAGTGGTAAGCACATAGTAGGCTGGAACAATATAATCAAGCAACTCGAACGGGACAGCGTCAACCGTATGTCCTTCATCCCTGAGTTTTTGGAATAGTCCTTCAATAGCCAGTTTGATTTCTGGATCCAACCCCGGCAATTCCATGGTGGGATATAAATAGGCAAAGCGGTATGCAGGTTTGGCCGATACCGTTGTTTTGTTTATAAATGCCTCAAGTGATAGTTTACCAGATGTACTATCCATCGCATCAAATCCCGAAACGGTTTCCAACACCAAGCCAACATCAGGAACGTTATTGGCAAAAATGCCAACCTGGTCAAAAGAGGATGCGTAGGCAATTAAGCCATAACGGCTGATGCGGCCATAGGTTGGTTTGAGGCCAACAATACCGCAAAAATCAGCAGGCTGGCGTACAGAACCACCGGTATCGCTGCCAAGGCTTACCATACATAAACCAGCTTGTACTGCAACTGCCGAACCGCCCGATGAACCGCCGGGAACCCGGGTATTATCGTGTGCATTTAGCACCGGGCCGTAAACAGAGTTCTCGTTGGTGCTACCCATAGCAAATTCGTCGCAATTGGTAATGCCAATAATAATAGCTCCTGCATCAAGCATTTTTTGAACTGCGGTGGCGTTATAAATAGCGTGGTAACCTTTCAGCATGCCCGATCCTGCGGTAACCGGATGATCTTTATAACAAAGCACATCTTTTATAGCTACTACAACTCCATGTAAAGTGGTGACAGCACTATTAGCGGCCCGATTTGCGTCAAGTCCCACAGCTTGTTTTAACGCTTCATCTGCCCCAACAAAAACAAACGCGTTTAAATGTTCGTTAGATTTAATCAGGTTAAGATAATGTTGAACTGCTTCAACACAGGTGGTACTACCATTTAGTAGTTGGTCATGATAAGCCGCTATATTGGTAAATGTAAAAGCCATAAAATATTGTATGATATTTATAAGCAATTGATTTGCCTACAGCTAAAAAGCTATAGAGTTGGCAAAATAAAAAAGCAGGTGTAAGTAAATTCATTTACCCACAACTGCCGCTTTAGCCAAATAAATGGCTATAAAATTTATTGAATGCCTGATTTAAGAAGCTGTTTCAGTTTTCTTTTCCTTCTCGTTCATGCCGTCTTCAATTTCTTTCTTCACGTTCTGCTTAGCATCGTTAAACTCCCTGATGCCTTTGCCAAGCCCACGCATAAATTCAGGAATTTTTCTGCCACCAAAAAGTATCAATACTGCCAGAACGATCAGTATCCACTCGCTGCCACCTGGCATAGATAATAATAACATAGTAAGTGTTTTTACAAAGATAGAAGCACGATAGCCAATAAAAAATTAAAATATACAAGCTTTTGTTATACCATTTTCAGTAAATGCCAGCCATTGTTAGCAACAATATGCCATCCAATGTTTTATGGTTGTTAAGCTGGCAGAGACTGGCAATTAGTTTTTTTGAACCGGTTGCAAAACAATCATTTAAAAATTATTTTGGTGATTTTCAAAATGAACAGTTGTAATACTAATGAGAAAATATACTGACTATGGGATAATAATGGGGATGAATATTGAAATAAGTTTAATAAAGCCTTCGTAGAATGGCCTGGGATTAATAGCACGCAATTAATACACAATCCTTTTTCCCTCAAGAAAATCTACCTGTTCTATACTTCCGAGCCTGAGTTTTATTGGTATGCTGGTCGCTTTTTCAAGCTTCCATTCCTGCTTGCAGGCCCATCCTAATTTGTAATTATAAAAGTCTGATGGAAGGCTTGAAGGGCTAAAACAAAAAAAACTACGCTGTGTTGCCTGAGCAGTTATAAATTGCGGTTGAAATTTTTTCGAATAGGTTTCTTGTTTTAAAAATAAATTTGATAACTCTTTATAAGACAAATTAATAATTGCCTGTTTTTTAAGAGTTGCTGACTTACTTGCTTCGTTCGTTGTCCAAACTAATTGCCCATGTACTTTTTGTGCATTTGCATTTATATTGACGGCGAAAAAGATAAACAAACAAAAAAATGTCTTGTACATTACTGGTGGTTGAGTATGTAAATTTACGTTTCAACTAAGAGCAATTAGAATAATTAATATCGGAATTCATTCGTTGATGGCATTAGGACAAGCATTACAACAAAAGCAACTTCTTAAATTACTTCCTCAGCAAATTCAATTAATGAAATTGCTGCAGGTGCCAACTGCCAATCTGGAAGAAAGAATAAAAGAAGAGCTGGAAGAAAATCCGGCTCTTGAAATGACAGAAGACGATACAAGAGATGACGTAGATATGGAAGGTCAGGAGGCATTAAGTGATTATGAGCTTGCCGGTGATAGTGATGATGATGATGGAGATGGCATGGATGATAGCTACGATATTATTGATTTGAGCGCTTATGATACCGATGATGAAATAGCGGAATATCGCATGAAGGATGAAAATTATCCTGAAATGGATGAGAAACAGGTAATGCCTTACCGAGTTGAAACAAATTTTCATGACTTGTTAATACACCAGCTTGGCCTGCTTGAACTAGATGAAAACACCCAGAGAGTTGCCGAACAAATTGTAGGCAGCATTGATGATGATGGCTATCTGCGACGTGAAGTTGCTTCAATTGTAGATGACCTTGCCTTCAGACAAAATGTTATTACAAATGATGCTGAAGTTGAAAGCCTTGTAAAAAGAATACAACGTTTCGATCCGCCCGGCGTATGTGCCCGCAACCTGCAGGAATGCCTGCTGATACAGCTAAGAAAATTTAAAGCCGAAGGAAGTAATGTGGACCTTTCTATAAGGATCATCAAAGATTATTTTGATGAGTTTACAAAAAAGCATTACGAAAAAATTCAACGTGGCTTGAATATCGATGATGAACAGTTGCGGGAAGAAATCGGCCACATTATAAAGCTGAATCCCAAGCCTGGTGGTAATGTTGGGGAAAATAATTCGGCTGAAAATTATGTGATCCCCGATTTTTATATACTTAATAATGTTGGCAAACTCGAGCTGACATTAAACAGTAAAAATGCCCCGGACCTGCGCATTAGCGGCGATTATAAAGACATGCTGCGTGATTATGACCGCGGTTCAAAAAAAGACAAGCGCCAGAAAGAAGCCGTGATGTTCATCAAGCAAAAAATTGATGCGGCAAAATGGTTTATCGATATTATCAAACAGCGGCAGGAAACCTTGTACAACACGATGTACTTCATTATGATGCACCAGGAAGAGTTTTTTCTTACCGGTGATGAAACTACTATGCGGCCAATGATATTAAAAGATATTGCTGAAAAAACCGGTCTTGATATAAGCACCGTCAGCCGTGTGGCTAACAGCAAATTTGTACAAAGCGAGTTTGGTACTTACCGCCTTAAGTTTTTCTTTAGCGAAAGTCTTAGTACCGATAGTGGTGAAGAAGTTAGTACCCGCGAAGTGAAAAAAATATTAAGCGATATGGTGGTGGCAGAAGATAAACGCAAACCAATCAGCGACGACCAGCTTACCGATATGCTAAAAGACAAGGGCTATAATATTGCACGCCGAACTGTAGCCAAATACCGCGAACAACTAAACATCCCCGTTGCCAGGTTGAGGAAAGAGTTATAATCACTTTCTCATCTCTTTTTCACATTTTGCGAAAAACATATTGCTGTAATCTTGCATTGCAATCAGCACATTTTTTTACATGAACCTCACCATCACCACCCGCGAACTTGTTAAGTCTTACAGCAGCCGCACCGTGGTAAACAATGTTTCTATTAGTGTGGAGCAAGGCCAGATTGTTGGTTTGCTTGGCCCCAATGGTGCTGGTAAAACAACCACGTTTTACATGGTGGTTGGTCTTATACGGCCCGATGCAGGTGAAGTATTTTTAAATGATGTAAATATTACCAGGCTGCCCATGTATAAACGGGCGCAAATGGGTATTGGCTACCTGCCGCAGGAAGCCAGTGTTTTTCGCAAGTTAACCGTGCAGGATAATATTATGGCGGGGCTCGAAATGACAAAGATGACAAAGAAGGAAAGGGAAATTAAAGTGGAAGCTTTGCTGGAAGAATTTCACCTTACACATGTACGGAACAACAATGGCGATAGCCTGAGTGGTGGTGAAAGGCGCCGTACAGAAATTGCACGAGCCCTTTCTGTTGACCCAAAGTTTATTTTGCTTGATGAACCTTTTGCCGGTGTGGACCCGATTGCGGTGGAAGATATTCAAACGGTGGTTGCCCGCCTTAAATACAAGAACATAGGCATATTGATTACTGACCATAATGTAAATGAAACTCTCAGCATTTGCGATCGTGCTTACCTGCTGATTGACGGAAAAATATTCAAACAGGGCACCGCGCCAGAGCTTGCCGATGATGAACAGGTACGTCGCCTGTATCTTGGAACCAACTTTGAATTAAAGCGTAAAGATTGGATTATTGATATGGAAAAAGAGCATGCCGCCCGAAAAATACTGGTTTCAGAAGAAGCTTCTAATCCTTAAAACCAATAAATATTGACAGCGATTGTAAATTTTTCAAGAAATAATTGCCTTATAAGCCGCTGGAACAAATACTGATTTATTGGTTGAATTCATAATGAGTAGCTCTTGTAACAGGTTGCTTTCATTATCTAAAAATTGCAGCAGGTTTACTGCTTTGTTCTTTTTGAACATCGAATAAAAAACATCGGCCCCACTTATTTTTCTTTCGTGCAAAACCAGTAGCAAAACCGTATCATAAAAATGAAAACGGGCTGGCTGTTTATAGGGAACTGGTGTGCCGTTTTGTTGCATTGATTTTACCAATGATTCCGTTTGTTTTTGTATAAACGAAAAAGTATATCCGGTTGAAGCCTTGGTTTGTCCACCCGCAGTACCAATAAAAAATACCTTCCCCTGCTGCTGCGGAAATTGAAAATTAGTCATGGGAATAACGCCTTTCTCAATTTCACTGATATGGTAACTGGTTAAACGCATTTCATTGCTGATGAAATCTTTTAAGCCTTCATCATACTCATTATCTGTAAGCGGTTCTTCTGTAAATAACGTGTATTCAATTAAAGCCCGGCGCTTGGTTACAGGTAATACGTATACAAAAGTGCAACCATGTTTCTGCGGTGTACAAAAATTCATAAGGTCGGCCTGGTGCGGGTCGAATGCATCATAATCTGTTTCCAGCCACCAGCCGCGAAAATGCTGTAAGAGGTACAATTCCTTCGGCTTTAATTCGGGCGTCTCTAACAGTACCGATGAAAAAATTTGTGTTGCCTGGAACTGGCTGTCAACAGTAGTAACAACGCCATTCTCCGCGTCTGTATTGGTAACTTCTCCGTAATACAATTGCACATTAGGCGCCGACTTTATAATGCCAAAACAATAGCGATAAAAGTCAGCGCTGCGAATCATTTTATAGCTGTACGAATCAATATCGAGCAACAGGTTTTCTACAGGATGTTTTAACCATAACTTATCCCATTGATGATGAACAATAGAAGCATCTTTCCAGAAGGATTCAATGTTGCCGGCATCCCAAAAGCACCATGTTTTATCGTTGCCTTTTTTAGGGGATTTATCAATGATCAGGATCCTTTTATTACTGAAAGATCCCGATTGAATCATGCGGACAACAAGGCTTAGGCCGGAGCATCCTGCGCCTAAAATAATATAGTCGAATTGCTTTGGAGCGTTGGAATTATGTGGTTCTGTTTGCTGAATATTGCTTTTTTCTGCTGAAGTGAGCCCGCTTAGCGGGACGAAGTTTAATAGGATAACAGCTTCATCTTACCAAAAAGTGCTATGCTTCTACTTTTTGTTTCTGGGCATTATCACGTTTTATTTTCTCCCAATACTGCTTCGCTACAAACAGTAAACCGAAACTTTCGCCGTCGAATTTGCCAATATGTTTGTGGTGCATTTTGTGCGCCCAGCGTAGGGTGCGAACATAGCTATTGTTGGTGCGGCTAAACCATTTAAAACGTTGGTGAATAATTACGTCGTGCACAATAAAATAAGCAGCACCATATAAGGTGATGCCTACACCAATTGCTGCTACCCAAAATAATTCATGCTGTAAACCAAGCATAATGGAAAGCCATCCCGGTACGGCAAAAATCAGGAAGAATGCATCGTTTTTTTGGAAACGATGACCACGCGGATTGTGATGATCTTCATGCAGGTGCCAGAGAAAACCATGCATCACAAACTTATGGGTACACCAGGTAATACCTTCCATGGTAAGAAAGGTGCCCATGATTATAAGTATCCAGTAGAATAAAAACATACAATTGACGGAAAATCCATTAGTAAAATACGTTGATCAATAAAAAGAACATAAACTGAATCAATAACAAATGTACTGCGAAGAGGTTCTGTTTTTTAAAGTTTAAATAGTAAAATGCAATAAGTATGATGACACTCACCAGCCACCAGGAGTAATAATTGCCACGTGGAATGTCGTTATCTGCCCAATGCCAGTAGCCTAATGTTGTTGCAGCAGGCTCAATTACATAATCAAACAATACAGCTAATAAAGCACCGTCGACAACGGTCGATAAAAACGTCCATCGCTTAGATCGGGTTACCAATGCTTTTTGTTCATTAGCAGAAAGATCTTGTTTCTGCTGAACATTTGAAAGTTTTTGGTGCAGCATGCTCATGCTGATGCCGATGCAATACATGGTCACCATCCATTGTAATCCAATCATCCAGGGAACGTCTTTCCATTTGGGGCCAAGCACTTCACCGTACCTATAGTCGCCAAATAAAATGCCTGTATTAATGCCAATATATTCCGCTATAAAACCAGCCGCATAACTAAAAAAACAGAAGATAAGAAAAGGCGTACTGATGAGTTCTTGTGTCCAGAATATTAAGGCTGCACAAATAAAAAGGTTGAGCGGCGTAAGCGAAATAAAGAGCGCTGATTTGAAAAAAGCAATGGCAATAAAACCGGAAATATGAAAAGCAAGCGCAATAAAAGTGGCAATCTGCT
>JBKJNG010000291.1:0-8332 GCA_046596065.1 Phnomibacter sp.
CATTTCTCAATTTACAACAAACTGGTAATTACTTTCTTCGCACTTGCAATAATCATTTGGGGTGTTTTTTCAGCTGCTCGTTTGCACATATATGCACAGCCTGATATAACAAATAACCAAATATAGATCAGTACCGCAGCACCTGCACTCTGGGTAAACGTAGTAGAACAATACATTACCGCTCAAATAGAATTGGCATTGGGTAATATCCCCAAGGTTATTGAAAGCCTTTCCATATCACGTTCCGGCCGTTCTGTAATAATTGTTTTCTTTGATATTAATACAGGCATTTATTGGGTAAGGCAACAATTCAGCGAATGCTTACAAGAAGCAGTAGCAGAAATACCTCGCAGCCTTACAGCCCCGTCTTTCAGTCACCGCAAAGCCTTCGTTACGCTTCGCACCACTTCAGGCCCTGCGATGCCTGCGGGGCTTCCTCATAGTACATTTGCGCCGCCCTACTGGCCCCTGCCGTTGCGGTCTGCCGTTTTTTCTTTTTGCAAATAAACCAGCGCACCAGGAAAAGTTTTTCTGCTTTTGTGAATGAAATAAGGCTTAGCCATGCTTCAAAATTGTTTACAGATACCGACAAAAGCGTATCTGACATTTGCTTTAAATCCGGGTTTAACAATATATCTAATTTCAACCGGCAGTTTAAAGAGCTATATGGATTAAGCCCCCTGCTGTACCGCAGGCAATACCTTAGTAAGTTATAAACTTAAATGGCAAGCGGATATAATAGAAACGTGTTGCGCTGTGCTCCCGGTAAACATCAGATTAGAAATTTACCAGCAGCATAGCCTTCAATTACCAGCAAATGGACATTGACGATTACCCGCCGGAGAAGGTATGTGCCCTGTTATATCAACAATGACGAGTAACTTATTTTTGGTAGAAAAGTATCTATTTCCAACGTTTTTAAAGTAGTCTATAAAAAATAAATTCGGGTTCTTTGCTACTTTAAAACCGATTGTTAACCAATGTGATTTTTGTTTTCCGGCAATGCCATTTTAAAAGAAAGCGGCAGTTTAAAATAATTGCCCGGAGGCAATCACTAAATAAATGAAAATGAAAATAGCCATACTTGGGTCGGGCTTTATAGCCCGTTTTTATGCTGAAACACTGACCAGCCAGCGGAGAAAAGATACTTTGCATGTTGTGTATTCCCGAACCGCAGAGAAAGCAGAAAAATTTGCACAGAATTATAGTGTACCATTTTTTTTCACCGACATGTGGGAAGCAGTCGCTCACCCCCAAGTGGGTGTGGTAATTATTGCACTTGCCAATCACCTGCACTTGGCAGCTATTGAGGCATGTGTTAAAGCACGTAAACCTGTGTTATGTACAAAGCCATTGGGGCGAACCGGTGAAGAGGCGAAGAAAATGATGGAACTGGTGGAAGATGCAGGCATTATGGGTGGCTATCTCGAAGACCTTTGTTATACACCTAAATTTTTAAAGTCACTGGATAGTGTAAAGCAAGGTAGTATTGGCCGTGTGCTGTGGGCAAAATCGAGAGAGGCGCACCCGGGACCACACAGTGATTGGTTTTGGGATAAAGAAAAATCTGGTGGCGGAGCCGTTATTGATCTTGGTTGCCACTGCATTGAAATAGCCAGGAATTTTATTGGCAAAGGCATCAGGCCAGTTCAGGTAATGTGTTGGGCAGCTACACAGGTACACCCAATAGCGGCAGAAGACCATGCTGTAGGCCTGGTAAAATATTCCAATGGCGCTATTGGGCAGTTTGAAGTAAGCTGGTGTTTTAGAGGAGGGATGGATTTAAGGGACGAAGTGATGGGAACCGAAGGAACCATCTGGCTAAACAGTTTTTTACGCACCGGTTTTGAAATGTTTAGTACAGGCAAGGGAACAGGCTATGTGGCTGAAAAGGCCGAATCAAATAGCGGATGGCTGTTTCCGGTTGGTGATGAAGTGCATGAACTTGGTTACACGAACATGTTTACAGATATGTTTGAAGCCATTGAAAACAAGCGGGAGCCTTTGGAAAGTTTTTATGATGGATACGTGGTTAATTGCATTATTGATGCTGTATATAAATCTGCCGCTTCAGGCAAATGGGAAGACATTGACTTACCAATATGGCGCGGCGGAAATACGGATGTGCATTCGATAGAATATCGCGATTATGATGCCGATCATTATCTTATTAAAGAAGAAATATTGCCCGATGGTAATATCAGCCGCATCCTTAAACACAAGACCACTAACGTTATCAGCAAAATCAGTTTGACAGGCTCAGAGGTTCAATAATTATTTGTAAAAATTTTTTTTCCTGCAATTTCTTTTAAGTAACTGATGTTACGCAGCTTTATTACCATGATAAATTTTATTGCAGCTTAAAGTATTGAGTTTATTCCATGCGCTTACAGTTGCGTTTTTGAGGAGGAGGGCTTTAAGTGCAAAATGATTTTTGGAGTGCCTCATCTCCAATCGCTCCAGTTTTAAATTCGCCAATATAAAAGTTATAAAATGCGACCGCTGAGATGCAAGGGTGCCTGTAGGCGATTTGGGAAAGGAAGTGCATATTCTAATCCTTCAATTGACTCTTAAGTTTGACTCGCGACTCATTCGATAATGAATGAAGACTTACATCTTCGGTGATCCAGACCTCGAAAGGAATGTAAATCATTACGATAAATCCTCCTCGATCGCTACGATTATTTTATCTTACATGTGATGCAAACAAATTGAAACCATTATGGTGCCAGTGTTGGTGCGATATTGCGGGAAATGATGAACCTGTTGACATTTCCCGGCGGATTGAGGATAAGCGATAAATGGCAACGAAACAGATGGGTAGCAATGTAAAGGAGACGGCGTAACTTTACCAGTAAAATAATGCAGTAAAAAATAATCATGAAGCGAATAATACAATTAATCCCATTTATTTATCTGCTTGCATCATGTGCCCCGAAAAAAGAACAAACAAAAGATGATTTTATAGTGGCAAATGGTCAAATGCCCAACATGACGAAGGATAAAGACAATACTCTTCATTTGGTCTATGGATGTGGAGATAGTATCATGTATGTTGCTGCAAACGATGCGGGAATCTTTACTAAACCATCTATGATTGCTTTATTGCCAAAGGTGTTTTCATTTGCGATGCGGGGTCCTCAAATTGCAGCCACTGAAAAAGGCCTGGTGGTAACTGCTTGTACTGAATTGGGTGATATATTTTCTTTTTATAAAGAAGGGGAACATTGGGTGAAGGGCAGCAAAGTAAACGATACAGATACAACTGCTAAAGAAGGCCTTACCGCGTTAAGCGCAGATGGCGAAAATGCCTTTGCTGCCTGGCTTGACCTAAGAGGTAACCAGCGAAATAAAATCTATGGTGCGAAGTCAATCGATGGTGGTAAAACATGGTCGAAAAACATCATGGTTTATACCTCACCTGATACCAGCGTTTGTGAATGCTGCAAACCTTCCGTATTAGTAAACGGGAATAATGTGTATGTAATGTTTCGCAACTGGTTAAGCGGTAACCGCGATTTGTATGTAATTCAATCTAATGACGGCGGTAATACTTTCGGGCAGGCCCAAAAGTTAGGGAATGGGAACTGGAAATTAGATGGTTGCCCCATGGATGGCGGCGGCATGGCAATAAGCAACAATGGCGAACTACAAACTGTATGGCGAAGAGAAGCCAAATTGTTTACTGCGGTACCCGGTATGCCGGAAAAAGAAATTGGAGAAGGGAAAGGCTGTACAATAGCGAACATCAATGGTAAAAATGTATATGCCTGGTCAGAAAACGGGGAGGTTGTATTTGTAGACTCACAGGGGCAAAAGAAATTACTTGGTAAAGGAAGCCAGCCCCTTTTAAAGCCAATCAACAACAACGGTGTAATATGCGTGTGGGAAAATGAAAAGCAAATTCACGCGGCAATTTTTGCATTATAAACTATCTCAAGCCTATCCATTAAATGCGGAGATGATTTGCAACTGCTAGGTAATTTCTCTATCGGTATTGTTGCTTAAATAAACATCCAAACAACTTTGCGAACAAAATAAGATTCCTGCTTTATTGGGATGTGAGAATGACATTACCTCTTTGTTTACAATCATTCTGCAAACCGGATCAATATAATAATGAGCCGGGTTTTGGAGAATGACTTCAAAAATTTCTTTTTCATCCGCTACATTCTTAAAAGTATACTTGCCCAAAGAGTTAAATTCATGAGCAGTTTTATCAGACATTATTTGATAAAATTCCGGCGTGCACAAAAACGTTCCTGCCCTTGCCTGCGATGCTATCCTGGAAGTTAGATTAAGGGCGGAACCAAAATAACTGTTGTTGCGTTTAAGCAATTTTCCGTAATGTAAAGCACCATGTATTTGCAGGAAATTGTGCTCTGATGTTCGTTGCAATAAAACTTTTGCAGTAGCAAGCAAGTCATCTGCACGGGTAGCCACAATCATTACTTCATCACCAACACGCTCCTGCAGCAAACTGCTGCCTATAAGCGACTCGTTTACAATCTCAATGTATTTATCAATTAAGTCGGCCGCAGAAAACGATCCATGTGTTTCAGTTAGTGCTGTATAGCCAGACAGGTCTGCAATTAGAATAGAAATGTCCTGTTCCATAAATTGAAACTTTAAAACCAAAGATACTTTTTGGGAATGTTTTTATAAGTAAACATTATTCAGATTCCAAAAAAAGGGCGATCCCCGAAAGCTGTTGCATTTATTTCATTGAAAGGTAGTAATATACCCAAATCCAAAAATTATATAAATCATACCCTTAATTGCGTAATAATTACGCCTCGCGGACTCTCTATTTTTGTATCCTGTTACAAACAAATTCTAACACATACATCAACACAAAAAACACACAATTATGAAAACGATTTTTTTATTAGCTGCCATTGTATTCTCAATGTCAGTAAGTGCGCAGGTAACCAAAGTTTCTTTACAAGCAAGCGGTTTAACATGCAGCATGTGCAGCAATTCAATTAACAAGGCATTGAAAAAACTGGACTTTATAGATAAGGTTGATGCCGACATTAAAACTTACACCTTCGAAATCACATTCAAACCAAACATCAATGTTGATTTTGATATGATTAAAAGAAAGGTAGAAGGCGCTGGCTTTAGTGTTTCAGGATTTATAGTTACTATGAATTTTGATAAGGTATTAGCGAAGGAAAATGAACCGGTAATTATAGGAGATAAAACCTTCTTTTTTGTAAATAAAAATGAACAGTTATTAGATGGTGAAAAGCAGGTTAGGCTTTTAGACAAGGGCTTTGTTTCAACCAATGAATACAAAAACAACTCCTGGTCAATTTTGCCATTAACTTATCATGCGACTATTTAATACTCACTTCTTAAGCATCACAAAAATCACTGAAATGAAAACGATACTCGTTGCAGTTGCATTGCTTCTTTCACCATTCCTAAATGCACAGGAATTATACTCATCAACGGAACCTGCAAGTAATATCGCTGCAGGAAGCATTGGAATCCGTTTAGATAATTCAATCATGAACGAAGTGAATTCTAAAAAAACCAACTATCATTTTATTCCCGGGGTAATGATAGGCGTATCAAAAAAATTCATGCTGCAGGCCAATGCTTTTTTTAGTAACAGGAATGAAAAATTTGCCTATGAAGGCGGCAGTGTATACGGCAAATACCGTTTCTTAAGTCATGATGTGCTCCAAAAGCATTTTAGGATGGCAGCATTCGCCAGGGTTAGTTTCAACAAAAGCGACATTCACCAGGAAGAGATAAATATGTATGGGCATAACACTGGCGTCGAAGCAGGCGTTGTTGCAACGCAATTGTTGCGGAAAGTTGCTTTCTCATCAAGTCTCTCATTTTTGAAGGCAACAGAGAACGGTAACAACAATAAGTTTATTTACGGGATGAAAGAAAGCAAGGCCGTTAACTATACATTTTCAATTGGTAAACTGATATTGCCAAAAGAATACAGAACTTACAAACAAACAAACTTCAACCTTATGCTGGAGTTCTTAAACCAGGTCAATATTGGATCGGGCAAATATTACATGGATGTTGCGCCTGTTGTGCAATTCATATTTAAAAGTCAAAGCAAGTTAGACATTGGCTATAGAAAAGAACTGGCCAGCACTATGATCAGAACTGCTCCCAATGGTTTTTTTATAAGGATAGAACACAACTTGTTTAACGCATTTTAAATACCGCATACCGGTGATGTTGAAGCGATCTTAGATTTTGAGATATCAAGAATTATGCTTAGTAATCAAGCAAGCCTTATAATTAAATTATCAAACAACAAACAAAAATAAATCATGAAAAAAATCAGTATTATTACCGCTATCTTATTCGGTTCGCTTGCAGTGCATGCGCAAACTGACACCACAAAAATTGAGCAATACTGCCAGCTAATTGCCACACAAAAAATATTAAGCAATAAAGTAAGTATAGATATCGATTTTGGCGAAGAGAAAAGTTTCTGGCGGGACAATAGACTTAAAACTTATGATGGCAAAATTAAAAAATTCAACACCATTATTGATGCCATGAATTATATGGCGAAAGACGGCTGGATTTTCATAGATGCGTTTCCGGTTCACATTGGCGAATCAGAAATTTATCATTTTGGTTTTAAAAAGCAATTCCGGAGATCAGATATTGAAAATTAAAACAAAGCGATAAAATTTACACCTGCATAATAACTTTGAAGGGAGATAAGTTTTGCGAAAGAGGTTATATTAATATTTCACTATTTGGCAACACTGAAATTTTTGAACGCTTAAAACAATTCATACATTTTCAAATAAATAAAATGATTGCGATAATAATTGGTGTTTCTTTAGGCTGTCTTGTTATATTATTGTTCAGCCTTTTAAAAGGTTTTAGCAAGTCTGTTGTTTACGGGCTCATTCTTACGGGTATCGGTTTTTTGTATGTAGGTTTCACCTGGTCGAATATGCAGGAACTTGTAATTACTATTGTACAAGCCATCGTGTTTCTCTTTATTTCTTATTATGGAATTAAAAAGAATATTTACTTATTAGCAGCAGGCTATTTTCTTCATGGAACATGGGACCTGGCATATAATTTATTTCCAAACGCAAATCTTATTCCGCCACACTATGACCTGTTTTGCTTATCTATTGATTTTACCATGGGCTTTTATTTGTTACTGTATCAATACCGGCATAACAAGAAGTTAGTTTTGATAGCAGGGTAACAGCAATGTTATTGCCAATTAGTCATCACTATCTTCTCAATATAACCAGCACGTAGGTTTGGTAAAGAATAACTGTAAAATATTGATCAGCGATCGTTTAAACTTATACCATGCAAAAAATAGCATTTATCATTCCGCCAAATGTTGAATTACTGGATTTAGCTGGCCCGGTGCAGGTTTTTACCGAAGCTAAATTTTATGGTTTTGATGCGAACATAGAATTTTATGTTTTCCAGGATGATCCCGTATCAACATCGGGTTTGGGGTTTGGAAAAGTTAGTCATTTTAAAGAAGCCAAATGAAAGGAAGGAGATTTTGTCTTTGTTCCGAAGGTGGGTTTTGATTATGTAAATAGTATTTGTTTCAAAGCAGAAAACTTTTTTTTAAAAGGTATTGATTTGGCTTTAGCCATCCTTGAAGATTTAAAGGGCCCGCTTTTTACACACAAAGTAGCAAGAGGCCTCGTTGTTTATCACAGAAGAAGCGGCAAACATAAACAGCAGAGTATTTACCTTGATTATAGAAATCATATCAATCCACAGGTACATGTAGTGCAGGACTATTTGATCGATAATCTTTCCAAAGAAAACAGTATAGAAGCGCTCGCATCAATGGTTGGAATGAGTTAGCAAAATCTTAGCAGGGTGTTTAAAGAAAAGACTGATTCTACCATACTTGAATACCTTACACTTTTACGTAAAGAGTATGCTAACACAATGCTTAATAACCCGGAATATACCATTGAATACATTGCTTCTAAATGTAGCTTCAAAACAGCAAGGCAGTTACAAAGAATATTAAAGAATTAATCTGCTTTTTGGTCATAAGGATTCTTCACCTGTTTGCCTTTTTAGCCCTGTATGTTTTAATGTAAATTATATTGCAGTAGTATGCAGTAAGAAATGTCGCTTAATAATCACGAATGTTAGATGAAAAAAATTCCTGTAAGGCAAATCACTGAAAAACTAAAGGCGCCTGCTTCTTCCGAACGGTTTAAAATCCGGACGGTTCAGGAAATTCTTGCAGGTAAAGATCTAAAACAAGACTTGCACCGGCATGATTTCTTTTTTATGCTGCTTTTACAAAAGGGCAGTGGTAAACATGAAATCGATTTTACAG
>JBKJNG010000306.1:0-6202 GCA_046596065.1 Phnomibacter sp.
CGCGATAGTATGAAGGGCCGGTTGCCCGACGAAATTACTTGGCGCAAGAATAAGTTTGGCTTTAATTCTCCCGATAAAGATTGGTTGAGTGCCTCGTCTGAATTTAATAAGTGGATACAGGAATCAACAATCCTCAACCAGGTATTTGTAAATCCGTTAGCCATTGCAAAAATGGAAAACGGGATGCTTTGGAAAATGATAAATATAGCCTGCTGGGAAAAGCTTTTTAACGTAACAATGTAAATTTTTTTCATGTAATCCGGGATGTAATAATTTTCCATACAGATAAATCTGAAAAATGATAGTAAATAGGGTGTGATTATTTTCTTATATCTGTTTCAGTATAAATTTTAATTAATGCGTACATCAGGGTTGCTTTTATTACTGCAGTTTTTAATGGCTAATTTTTTATACCAGCCAATTGCTACTGGGCAAAGAAAAATTGAATTGTACCATTGTATGGGGGTACTTCCGCCACTACAGCAAAAAGCAATGGGTGCAAATAACATTAAGCAGGCTCCATTAATTGATGGCCGGTTTATTGACCCAACAAATAAAGATATTTTTGATAGTGTTTCTTTCAAAAATGGTATAATTGAAAATTTCCCAAATGCTTCCGATACCGGCGTGGGCATTATAGATTGGGAAACTGCTTCATTTGATAATCTTTTATTTAAGCCAGCCAATTCTTCCCAACTTCAACAGTCCATTGATCTTTTTTCTAAAATATTAACTCTAGCTAAAGAACTTCGGCCCAAAGTACGATGGGGTATTTACAATCTTCCTTATTATAGTTATTGGCAACGCGATAATAAGTTATGGCTGGAGCAGGGAAATCTTTTAAAACCTCTGCTGGAAAAAACCGATTTACTTATGATCTCGCTGTATGATTTTTATAAGGATGGCAGTCCTTCCACCGATGATAAGGCTTATATACAGGACAATGTAAAAATGTCACTGCAAATAGCTGAACTACTTAAGAAGCCACTTTTCGTATTTATATGGCAACGTTATCATGCGTCTAACCCTCATATAGGGTTGCAACTTATACCACAAAAAGAATTTGTGTTACATATTGATAATATTCTGCAAACAGAATACCATGGTTTGTATGTTAATGGTTTGATATGGTTTGATGCGCAAAACTGGTTTTACAAAGTGAAAGCATCTATTGCAAAAACAGATATGAAGATCTTAGGAGTTGCAGAACAAAATACAAAAGATGCAGCAATACAAGTATATGGGGCAACTATAAATGAAAGAGTTAAGGCAGCTATGTAAAAAAGTAAATAATCCTTTCATATAGAATTTTCATACTTGATATGCAATGCTCATGCGATTAAAAAAGTTCTTTTTATAAAAGAGAGTTCTTCCATAGAATTTGATACGGCAAAGGGAGTATAGCCTTTTTCTTGCATTGCTGCAAGCAGTTTTTTTGTTCTGTATTTGCCATCAGTAAAAAATCTTTCATGAATTTCAATAAGTATTTGAACCACTTCTACACTGCTATTTAAAATTGAATCAAGTACGTCATATTCACTCCCTTCGATGTCCATTTTTAAAATATCAATGCGTTTGTGACCAAACTCCTGTGTTATTTCAGTAAAGTTTTTTACAGGAACATTAACGGTATTTGTCGCATCAACTTCTGAATGATTTAAAATACTGCCCGAAACATAATTGTTTTTTTTCGGCAAATTAAAATTTACAGTTCCTGTGCTTTTATCAATACCATATTGGTAAAATTTAAATTGCAATGGCAGTGATTGGTTTTTTATCCAACTGATAGATTTAGGTGTAGGGTCAAATGCAAAAACAGTACAATGATGTTTGTCAATAATGGCAGTATCAAATGATACGTCTTCGCCAATACCAAACGAATAGACTATGGATTTTTCATTTAAAAAGTTTGGATGAACATAAAATCCTCCATAATTATTGCCATACCATTCGGCGTTGCATTCTATTAAACTTCTTATTCTGGTTTTTCTTCCAGCAAATATGTTAAGTTCCTGCTTCACAGTTTTTAAAAAACGTAAGATCATTGCTGCTTTCATTTAGGTTTTGGTTACTTTAATTCAAACTGGGTATTAATAAAAAATGATTTTATTATTTAAGGATTTTACTAATCATTATTATAAAATGTATCGGTGGCAAGGTACCACTACCTGCGCTTCGTGCTTCGAGTTGATATATTGATTACCATTGCGCTTGCTTTCTTGAAATTTTAAGTGTATGAAGATTATCCATCTGGTTTCTTATTTTCAACCGAAAATGGGTTACCAGGAATATTTCCTCGCCGCAGAACATAAAAAAATGGGGCACGAAGTAATTGTAGTTACCTCTGACCGCTATTTTCCGTTTCCTGATTATGAAAATACAACTATGCCCATTTTGGGTAAACGAATATTAACCGCAGGCACTTTTACTGAACATGGGATAACTGTAATGCGTCTGCCTGTTTTGTTTGAAAAATCGGCTCGTGTTTGGTTAAAAGGACTTTATGATACGTTAACCAAATTAGCGCCTGATATTATTATCTCTCACGGTATGTATAACTTTAACAGTATTCGCCTGGCTTATATAAAACTGCCTGAAAAAACACGATTTGTTATAGACGATCACATGACCCGCAACCTGGTAAGGTCAGGAATTTTATCAAGCATTTCTTACGCTTTCTTCCGAACATTTTTTAAAGATAGAATACAAGAAAAAGCATGGAAGATTGTTGGGGTTTACCAAGATACCGTTCATTTACTTACTACAAAAATGGGTTTTGCGCCAGACAAGGTGCAATGGATAAGTATGGGAAGTAATGTGCAGGACTTTTTTTCAGACGATAATTTACGCAGTAGTTTTCGAAACGAATTAAAGATTAGTGATGGCGTTACTGTTATTTATACAGGTCGTTTAAATCAGATCAAAAAAGTACACCTGCTTATAGAAGTGTTAAACGAGCCGGAGTTTGCCAATATAAAACCAAACTTGTTGGTGGTTGGTGGCATAGCTGAATCTTATAAAAAAACCTGGAACAATGCAATGGCTACTGCCAGTTTTCCAGTTATTTATCATGCGCCGGTACAAGGGCATGAATTGCAAAATTGGTTCAATGCAGCCGATATAGCAGCCTGGCCCGCTCATACCACAATAAGTTCTTTAGATGCTGCTGCCTGTGGGTGTGCCATTATTTGCCCCGATTATATATCCGAAAGAATAGCCAACGGGAATGGTATAGCCATTATTGAGGGTGATAAAGAAGCGTTGAAGCAAGCTTTGTTCAAACTATGCACCCAACCCCAGCTCTTATTAGCAATGCGTAAAAAAAGTATTGAATACATTCAAACAAAACTGAATTGGTCGGTAATCGCAAACGAGTTTTTAAAATAGTTAAGTGATGGATTTTGTTGATTTTTATACCTGGTTTTAATTAAATAAAAAACTTCTTTTATTTAAAGTCAACGCAATTATTTGTTGCCTTTTGTAAACAATAGCAGCGGCTCAAACGAAAAACAAAAACACAAACGGGGTCTTCGATGTATATACAATTGTCCTTCTGTACATCGGGGCATACAAATAACTAAGGACTATCATGCGGATATTACATGTATTACCAAGCTATGCGGTAGATTGGGGAGGTCCTCCAAAAATTGCATACCAAATTGCAGAAGGAACCAGGCATACAAACCAGGTTGATATACTTTGCAGCTATACACCAGGGGAAAAGCTCGTTAATATGCCCGCGGGTGTACGTCTCATTTCATGTAAGCGCAACTGGTTTCATCGTTTTTGGCGGGGTTATAGTCCTGAAATGAAAGTTTATTTGCAACATCATCTTCACGAATACGACATAGTGCATGTACACGAAATATGGTTGTATCATTTATACGCGGTTGGCACAGTGGCTATACCTAAAAAAGTTCCTTTTATTGTTACGCCTCATGGCGAACTGGATGAATGGGCATTAAACTACAAGGGCGCCAAAAAGAAATTCTTTTCGTGGTTGTTTCAGAAAAGGATACTGAAGAAGGCCTCCGCCATACATGTGGGAACGCAAAAAGAAACAGGGGAGGTGAAAAAATATTTGAATAACAACGAGCCGCCAATTTTCGAAATACCAAACGCATTACTCGATCCTTCCTTTAAGCTTGAAGCCGATAGCACAGCGCTGCCTTTTAACTATAAAGAGGAACCCTACATACTTTTTTTAAGCAGGATCAATATAAAAAAAGGTTGTGATCTTCTACTAAAAGCGTTTGCCAAATGGAAACAGAATGATGAATATAAACTTGTACTGGCCGGTCCTGCTGAGCCTTTAGAATATTTACTGGAATTGAAAGATCTGGCGGGCAAGCTTGGTATTGCTGACAGGGTATTATTTGTGGGAAGTGTGCATGGTAAATCAAAACAGGCACTTCTCGAAAATGCCTCCTTGTTCGCATTAACCTCTTATGCTGAAGGATTTCCTGTGGCCATATTGGAAGCTTTACAAGCCGGTTGTCCATTGTTGTTATCAAACAAATGCGGTTTCGATCAGTTTTTAGAAAGTCAGCAAGTTGCCATCGTTTGTAAAGTCACACCCGAATCGGTGCTGGAGTGTTTGGAAAAATTTGAAACCCTTACGCCGCTGCAAATAACAGCTATCAGGCAAAAAGGCCCTTTAATAATCAAAGAGTTTTATGCCGGCGAAACGGTTTCAAAGCAGTATATGAACATGTATGAGCAGGTTTTAAGTACTGCTAAAAATAGGTGCCGGCCAGCAAACAACTAATCCTCCATTGGTTACACTACTATTAATAGCTGCGTTTAAATACATTTGTGGCAGATTTTGTAAGGCTTTTAATTAAAAAGAGCAGCAGTTTTTAAAGGGAAACAAAAATCATTAAAAGCGTTTGCCTGCGCTTTTAAAAATAATCGTATAAATCTCTAAAGCCTCACATGAAGAAAATGATTGTAACCGGTTCATCCGGGTTAATTGGTTCAGAAGTTTGCGTTTTTTTTTCTAAACAGGGATGGGAATTATATGGTGTTGACAACAACCAACGATCAGTTTTTTTTGGCCCGCAGGGCGATACCCGCTGGAACCAGCAACGCCTTGAGGCTGGTTTGCCCAATTTTAAACACCACGAAGTTGATATAAGGGACAGGAAAACAATACTCGAACTAATTCCGGCTATAAAGCCCGATGCAATTGTACATACAGCCGCACAACCAAGTCACGACAGAGCCGCAGCCATTCCCTTTGATGATTTTGATACCAATGCCACCGGAACATTAAACCTGCTTGAGTCTTTGCGGCGCTATAGCACCGAAGTGCCTTTTGTACACATGAGCACCAATAAAGTGTATGGCGATGCACCCAACGAAATAAAACTGCTGGAACTTGAAAAGCGCTGGGATTACGCTGATAGCAATTATGAGAAGGGTATTGCAGAAAATTTCAGGATCGATCAAACAAAACACTCTTTGTTTGGTGCATCAAAAGTGGCGGCCGATGTAATGGTGCAGGAGTATGGCCGGTATTTTAATATGCCAACTGCCTGTTTGCGTGGTGGTTGTTTAACCGGTCCAAACCATAGCGGTGTTGAATTGCATGGTTTTTTAAGCTATTTGATTCGCTGTAACCTGGAAAGAAAAAAATACATAGTTTATGGCTATAAAGGCAAACAGGTAAGAGATAATATTCATTCGCTGGATGTGGCCAGGTTTATAGATGCGTTTATACAATCGCCCCGTACTGGCGAAGTATATAACATTGGTGGTGGAAAAAATAATACCTGCTCGGTTTTAGAAGCCTTTGATATTATCAGCAATATTTCCGGTATCCCCATGCAATACGAATATCGCAATGAAAACCGTATTGGCGATCATATCTGCTATTACAGTGACCTTACCAAAATGCGGTCGCACTATCCAAATTGGGATATTACTATTCCGCTGCAACAGACTTTTGAAGAGATATACCAGTCATGGCAAATGAAAAAACAGTAAGAAAAGTAAGTATAGTTAACAAATTTGGCCCTTTCGACAGGGACATTACTGGTAAATCATTGTATCAGCTTGGCCGGTTATTGCAAGAGAAAGGCTGCATGGTAACTTATATCTGTGTTAAAGAATCAGATAAAAGCAATGCACCGGAATCAGATAAAAAACAGGGTATTGGCGTTCATTACATTCGCGGTTTTAAATTTGGCAACAAACCTGC
>JBKJNG010000529.1:0-2856 GCA_046596065.1 Phnomibacter sp.
CCCAAATAAAAAGCGAAATGCTTACGGAAAATTCTCTCACAATTTATCCAAATCCAGTTTCAAATTCAACAACTATTTCATTTTCTCTTCTGCAATCAGGTAAAGTTTCGATCAGGATTTATGACATGGGTAGAAGGTTAATAAAGATACTTGCGAATGAAAAGATGCAGGCTGGCACGCATCAACTCAAATGGAATGCAAGGGATGAAAACGGAAATGCCGTAAGTGCCGGAATGTATTTGGTACAAATTCAATCTGGTAGTTACACAGAAACAAAAAAGTTATCTATCTTGAAATAAAAAACCCCGATGAACATTAAAAACCTGTAAGGTTATCACACACTTTACAGGCTTTTGCCTTCCCGGAATAAATATGTGATTATATTTTGCAATTTAACGGGTTGTGCTACTAAAAATATTCAGACTTCGTTGATTTCATTGTGAAGCTTAGTGTCAATGTTTTATCGTGGTTGATGTTTCTTCCAGAACTACTAAGGCACCAAGGCTCAAAGTAACACCAGGAACGTTTTTACTTTTATAAAAAACATATCCCGGTATAATCTTAATAGCACAACACGAAATAATTCACTCTCCTAAATCAATCACCACTTTGGCATTTTTCTGTTCGGAAGATGAAATAAAAACATCGTATCGTTTTCCGTTGATGCGGATGATCATCAGTGAAGTATTAGGTGGAATGGATCCAAGATTATTGGCGACCATCACCAGTTCGTGATGTGGCTGTTTTTCATCAACCATTATTTTAAAACTGATTGGCTTTTCAGAAAGCCCGGCACGGGATATTAAAATAATATTATTATGATAAATGGTTACAGTATCGCCATCTACCTGGCCATTGTCATACAGGTCAATTTGCATTTCGCCGGCCGCAGTCGTCAACTTTTTCAACACCTGGTTTTCACGTTGAAGTAATACAGGCGGTAGAACCGGGGAAAGAGGCGATTGAAGGGCAGGCTGTGTTATCGCCGGAACTTTATTAGCCGGTTGTTTTGAAACGGCCATAGCGGTGTCTTTGCGTACAGGCTTAACACCTGGTAATGACTTTTCTTCTTTCTCAGTTACTACAGCTTCCGGCTTTTGAACTGGCTTTACCACTGGTTTTGTCTCAACTTTTGCAGCTTGTTTTGTTATTGGTTTAGCAAAGGGCTCTATTGCTTTATCTGCCGGGGCTTCAATAGCGACTACCGGCGGCATGCATTCCCGAACGGTAATATCGTCCATGGCAAAATCGTTACCACATCCACCCAAGGTCAAATTGCTCATGGTAACAGAAAGCGTGGTTTCGCCGGCAGGCGTGGTAAAAAATGCGGCATGCCTGTTCCAATGCGGCGATGCTGTTTGCCCTAATGTTCCGGTTATAAAGCCTGCAATTTTACTGCCGCTCATGGTGCTAACGGTTATTTGCAGGTTTGGCGGCAAAGGGCTGCAACCGCCATTTATCCTGCATACGTTCATCAGCCAAACAGCAAACTCGTACCGGGTGTTTTCTTTTAATCCGTTAAGAATGGTGGTGAAAAAACTGCCGCCGCTTTCAGAAGCATTTACGAGCATCATATTGCCACCGTTACCGGAATGATCGCTGGAAATGGTGAACCAGTCGTTATTAAAACAGTTGCTGGTGGTAGAGGTATATGTGTAAGAGCCATCATCCGGACAGCTTCTTCTTACCTTCCTGTAGTTATCATGTTCAGTAGCATTAAATTCGGGTATGTTATCGCCAATTCCAAAATCAATATGAATTACAGGATCCTGGAGTTGGCACCCCTGTTGCGCTTGCAGGCCGAACGTAGTTGAAAGAACAAGGATAAAACTTGCAATGACTTTGTGTGACAACATTCTTTTCATATCAAAATAATTTTCGTGTGAGGGTAAACCGGCAGGTGTGGATTGCCAGATATATAAAGTTGCTTTACATTTTCCGCCGTCCACCGGTTTATTAAATGAACGGCAAAGGAAAATTATAAACGAAGATTGTACGCAATACCTGCACACGGACGAGCACCGGAAGGGTTTTCAACACCTGTGGCTATTACGCTTTACATTTTTTAAACCGAACTGCGATATTTGAAGATGCTTACGATCAGCCAGCTTTTTATCTATCCCATAAAATCACTCGGAGGCACAGCAGTAAAAACTGCAAAACTTACCGATCGTGGATTTGAATACGATCGCAGGTGGATGCTGGTAGATAGCAGTAATCGATTTCTTACACAAAGAGAATTCCCGAAGATGGCCTTGCTACAGGCAGCAATTATGGCAGACGGGCTAACAATTACCCATAAATTAAGTGGTGACAATTTGAGCATTTCACTTGAGGCAGAAAAAGGCAAAACGATTAGCTGCGAAATCTGGCATGACAGTTGCCAACTGCAACTGGTGAGCGAAGAAGCTGACAACTGGTTTTCGAAAATGCTGGAGACAAACTGCAGGCTGGTGTTTATGCCTGATACTGAAAGCAGGATAGTTGATACTAACTATGCGGACAATGGTGAACTAACTAGTTTATCGGACGGTTTTCCGTTGCTTATGATCGGACAGGCATCGCTCGATGATCTTAACAGGCGGATGGAAATTGCGTTGCCGATGGATCGGTTCAGACCAAATATTGTTTTCACCGGCGGCATTCCATACGAGGAAGATGATATGAAACATTTCCAAATCAATGACATCCATCTTTATGGCGTTAAGCCCTGCGCCCGTTGTCCAATTCCAACAATCGATCAAAACAATGCCACTAAATCTAAAGAGCCCCTTAAGACTTTAGCTGGCTATAGGATGCGGAACAACAATGTCTATTTTGGTCAAAATATAATTTTCCACGGCGAGGGAACAATTT
>JBKJNG010000537.1:0-8334 GCA_046596065.1 Phnomibacter sp.
CCCATAACCAACCGATGAAAGCACAAGGGTAGCATTTATTGGTGCACTAATCGTATAGTTTCCATTTGCATCGCTTGAAACACCATTGGCTGTTCCTTTAACTATTACGGACACTCCTGATAGAGCCGTGCCATCTTTCGAATCAGTCACTCTGCCAGTGACTTTTATGCTTTGCCCCCATACCGTTGCACTTATAAGCAACAGAACGGGTAAAACAATCCTCTTAAGCAGATTTTTAGAATTCATAGAATCAACTGTTTACGTTTGTAATAATCGAAATTTAATTTTGAAAAAAGAAAGCAATCAGACTATATATAATAAAGACTTTAGACGAAAAAATTCAGAGAAAAAACAGGGTGCAGTTTTTTTATATTGGAATACAAGTGTGGCAAAAAATCGTGTGCTATTAAGACACCAGATTATGTAGTTTTGATGCTTTTAGATTAATGTTTTAATTGGCAAATAAGAGCATTTTTTTAAAATAACAAACCCTAGCAAACATTCTTTAGAACATTAATATCTTATACGATTCAGTTCTGAAATTTTCATAAAGAATGATGTAATTATTTAGAATATTTTTTTATGGATATTCTATAAAAAATAAAAGTGTTATTGCACAATTAGAACTATGACTCAATTGGTATTTAGGTTTCCCTGTATTACAAAACTTTTACCTTCCTGCACCGTTATTTTTGCACCGGGCAAGATATTTTGCTGCACATTTAAAATACAAGATCCGTTTGCAGCGGGTGCAATAATAATATCCGATCCTGGCGGCAAACTCGGTGGTGGTATAGCATTTCCGTTCCAGTTACTTGCAACATTCCAGTTGCCATTACCAATAAATGTGTAGGTAACCGGCAGCAAAGAGGTGGGATCACGATCAAGAAAAACATAATACTCACCAGCATCCAGCGTGAAAGATTGGGGAGCACCAGTTGCTGTATGTGTTGATGTAACATCATACTTTGTTCCGCCTTTTATATATGGATACCAAGTGCCCGAATTTTGAAACGTTACACTACCGGTTTGGGTAACAACATCAAAATTACCTATTACACAAATTTTTAATTCGTTTGTGGTAACCTGCAACCATTTAAATGCACCACCAAGGCTGTAACCTATGCTGTTTGTTGTAAAGGCAGGCAGGTAAGATGGTACTTTTCTAAGAGTTAATAATTTAGAATACACATCATACAAAGCTTTGCGATTTGCTACGGTTAAATAATTCCACTTTATAGGTTTTGGAGAAGTGCGGCAATCACCTTCGATCGCATCGTCCTTAGTATTAACGGTGCCATTTTCACAGAGATTGATGGTTGAATCGTATCCCAATTCACCAAACTGCCACATCATTTTCGGTGCAGGTGTCATAGCCCAAAATGACGCAGCCATTGCCATACGCTTAAGCGCAGTTGGCAGCGATTTTGTGCTGTAGGGAGGAAAGCCTGCACTACTATTACCATAAATAAGATTTCTATACATCAATCTTTCCTCATCATGGCTTTCCATGTAGGTAACCAGGTTAGGGTTAGACCAGCCACGATTGGTAAAAATGCCGTATGAAAAATTAGAAGTACCTACATAACCCATGGTGGCTTCATTGAAATCGTGGTTCGTATTTCCCCAAAGCAGCATGCCATTATTTGATAGTTCAATCTCCTCATCATTGTTTGCAAAATGCTCGAGTATACAATATGAATTAGGAGCTACTGATTGCATTTTACCATAGATACGTTTCCATATATCAATACGACCCTGGTCGTATTTACTCCAATCATTAACATTGCCACTGAATGTTTGGGTAAAACCCTTACTAAGATCCCAACGGAAACCATCAATTTTAAAGTCTACCAGCCAATGTTCTACTACCCTGTCTACCAGGTCTTTAGTAGCCTGGCTTTCGTGGTTAAAATCGTAGCCTACATTAAAAGGATGTTTGGCATCAACATTATGCCATGGATTATTTGCTGCTGGTTTATTGGTCGCCGAATTAAAATACATCTGAACTGTTGGCGATAAACCGAAAGCATGATTCATCGCTATATCCATAATTACGGCAATCCCGTTTTTATGACATTCATCGATAAACTGTTTGAAGTCGGATTCGGTGCCGTAATTTTTATCAGGGGCAAAAAAGTAATCAGGGTTATATCCCCAACTATTATTGCCTTCAAATTCATTTACAGGCATTAATTCAATAGCACTAATACCTAACTTTTTCAGGTAAGGAATAGAATCTTTTACCGTTTTCCAACGCTGTGTAGCTACAAAATCACGTATCAGCAATTCGTATATAACAAGGTTGGCTTTATTAGGCTTTGCAAAGTTGGGAACCTGCCAGTTATAAACGGGTTTGGCTGTTTGTAAAATACTTACAATGCCGCTTGTTTTATTAGCGGGAAATGGCTTCAGGTTAGGGTAAGTATTTGCAGAAATGTATTGATCATTCCATGGATCCAATATCTTTTCACTATAAATATCAGCAACTTTAAGCGTGTTGTCAATAAGGTATTGGTATGCATACTCTGTTCCGGGTGCAAGACCGGTAATCGTAATCCAATACCGCAACCCGTCTGGCGTTTTGTTCATTTGATAATTGGATAATTCGGTCCAATTATTAAAATCACCAATTACCCTTACGTTGTTTTTATTGGGGGCATATAATACCATTGTAGCGGTGGTTGCATCAGCACCATAATTTATACCATCTCTTACGCCATTTGGCAAAGGAGCAATTACGTTCAGTGGAGTTACAAAAAACGTAATCGTATCTTTCTTGGTAATGCCTCCGCTAAATGCCTGGGCCACAATTTCCTGTGTGCCTGCAACAGTAATAGTCGGCGTAGCGGAAATGCTGGTACCGCTTGCTACCGTAGCACCAACCTGAACACCATTATAGAACAATTTTAATTCGGCATTCTGGCTGGCTTTGGCCGTAATAGCAACTGTTTCTCCCACAGTTTTTACAATTGGCTCAGGTATGGGCTGAAATTTTGGCTGACTGAAAGGAACAGTAAGCCGTACATTAAGACCCGTTTCGTATACGGGAATGTACATATCTGAGCCATCGGTGTTTCGCTGAACGATAGTTCCGTTACTGCTGCGAAACAGCATGGTGATCTTTAATATTTTTTCTGCAGGATCGGTAACGTTGTAAAAAGCACGTAAACCACCGGTAACGGTAAAGCTCCATTTATTGCTTCCAAGATAGGCAGCTAAAACGGTAGGGCTTGGCGTATTAAAACTGTTATATTTTACATGTTTCCAATCACTTGCGTTTACACTGTAACTGGTTATAAGACCGGTATGCACATACACTTCTCCCGGAGTTGCATAGTTTAATAAAGCCTCGTTGCCTTTGCTTGCATCCATTGTTACTACAATCGATCCATCTGATTCTTTAATAAAGTCGGGAGTCCATGACATTAATTGCGCATTGGCAAAAAAAACCAATATCGAAAACAGGAAAGTGATTTTAAATCTCATAAGCAAGCTTTAATCGTAATCTTATTGGAGGCTAAGGAAATGACCGACGCAAAAACAAAGATGTGTATTTTTTACACAAAGTAAAAAAATATTTTCACCTTCTCATTAAGAACTTTTTTTAAACGTTAAACAAAATGATTTTTTAGCGGGTTTAAAGGCTTTGATTAAAAATCAATTCCAATCCACTTCCGCTTGTTTTTTTCGTATTTCTCGAAGTTGAATTGGTATAATTTGCCTGGCCTGTGCTTGACATCTTCTTCAAACTCCCCGGTATCTTCCAGGAAATCCATAGAAAAGAACTTTTTTCGGAAATTGCGCCGGTCAAGTTCAACGTTTAAGATAGCTTCATAAAGGTTCTGTAATTCTCTTAAAGAGAACTTCTCGGGCAATAGGTTAAAACCAAGCGGGTGTTCCTGTATACGTTTTTGGAGCCACTTGTAACATTTGTCAATAATGGCCTTATGGTCAAAAGCCATGTCCTTATCACTTATTGATTTTAGGGAATGCCAATGCAATTCGTTATCGGTAGTCTTTAGTTCATGATGTTGAATGTTTAGCAATGAACAGTAGGCGATGGTAACAACCCTTCCACCAGGGTGCCGGTCCGGGCTACTGAAAGAACGCACCTGGTCGAGATAAACATTCGTCATGCCTGTTCTTTCGTTCAAAACCCGGTAAGCGGCCTCATCCAGTTCTTCTGTTGCACGCGCCACATCGCCAAGCAAACTCCACATACCTTTATAAACTTCGAGGTCACTTCTTATAAGTAGCACTTTTAGTTTGTTATCTTCAAACCCAAATATTACGCAATCAACCGTAAGCGCTACCGTTGGATAACTGGCAACCAGTTCGGTCGCATCGTGAATAAGACTTGGAGAGGCAAGGGCAAAAGTATCTTCGTTTTTTTTCATGGACTTGCAGTTACAGAAAGGGCTTTTACAACAACGTTATCACGAAACTACAATAATGTGTAATTAATACATGTTATTTAGAAATATTTTTCTTCAGGGGCTAATTGCTTAAGTGTCAGGGCTGGTTTTACCTTTACATAAATTAACGGCCACAACCTTGTAAACTTTATATTCAATAAGACTTGCCAATGCAAAACGATCTTT
The DNA here is from genome assembly GCA_046596065.1 of Phnomibacter sp. Classification (GTDB taxonomy): domain Bacteria; phylum Bacteroidota; class Bacteroidia; order Chitinophagales; family Chitinophagaceae; genus Phnomibacter. The sequence goes on from JBKJNG010000537.1 coordinate 4,605, forward strand.
CTATTAATAAGTTTTTATCCTTAACCCAGCAATGGCTTGACAGCCGTCAACCCGTTAATTCTGAACAAGCTATTGAAGCATTAAAAGATATCCTGCGCTTTCATGAACACCGTTATTATGTATTGAATGAACCATTGGTTACTGATCCTGAATACGACCAGCTATATAAAATGCTTGAAAAAGCAGAGCAGGAAAATCCGGCTTTGGTGAAGGCCGATTCGCCCACGCAAAGGGTTGGTAGCAGCCTGAATGCTGCCTTTACAACCGTTGGCCATATTGTGCCTATGCTTAGCCTTGAAAACAGCTACAATGCCGATGATTTGTACGACTGGGACCGTAAGGCAAGGGAAATGAGCAAACTGCCTTTGATTGAATATTGCGTGGAACCAAAATTTGATGGTGCCAGCGTTTCTGTTATTTACGAGAATGACTTGCTGCAGCGAAGTATTACACGGGGTGATGGCCTACAGGGCGATGATATAACTACCAATAGCCGGCAGATACGTAACATACCGCTCAAAGCCAGGTTTTCTGATTTTGGCATTCAGCAGATTGAAATAAGGGGCGAAGTGCTGATGAGCAAAAAGGCTTTTAGGCACTTTAATGATCAACTGGCCGAAGAAGGTATTCCCCCGCTGGCAAACCCGCGTAATGCAGCAGCGGGATCTTTAAGAATGAAGAATCCAAAAGAAGTTGGCAGACGTGCGCTGGAAGCTTTTTTATATCATGTAAGCTATATTGTAAACCAGCACCCGGATGAAACCAATGTTCCCGAAACACATTCCGGTATGCTGGAAATGCTTTGGCAGTGCGGCTTTCGCAGCCCGGTTAAAGAATTGAAAGTTTTAAAGGGTATTGATGCCGTAATTGAACACTGCAACAATTTCGAAAAAACGAGGGACGACCTACCTTACGAAATTGATGGCATGGTGATAAAAGTTAACGACCTGCAGCTACAGGAAAAGCTTGGCATGACAACGCATCACCCACGCTGGGCAATTGCCTATAAATTTAAAGCACGGCAGGCTAGTACCCGCCTGATAGGTGTTGAATTCCAGGTGGGAAGAACTGGCGCTGTAACGCCGGTAGCCAAACTACAACCCGTTGCAATTGGTGGCGTAACCGTTAGCAGCATAAGCGTACATAATGAAGAATACATTAAAGAGAAAGATCTAAGGCTTGGCGATACTGTTTTAATTGAAAGGGCTGGTGATGTAATTCCGCAAATTGTACGCCCGTTAACCGATCTGAGAAACGGAACTGAACAACCTATACATTACACAACTGTTTGCCCCGCCTGCCAAAGCAAACTATTCAAAGAAACCGCCGAAGCGGTTTGGCGTTGCATAAATGCGGAATGCCCGGCGCAGGTAATTGAAAAGATGATACACTTTGTATGTAAAGATGCACTTGACATAAAAAGCTTTGGCGAACAGCAGGTGAAAAAGTTTTTCGAGCTGGGATTACTGAAAGATATACCCGGCATTTACAGGCTTGAATTTGATAAAATCAGCAAACTGGAAGGATATGGCAAAAAGTCGATAGATAACCTGCAGATAGCAATCGAACAATCAAAGCAACAGCAGCTTCACCGGCTTATATTTGGACTAGGCATCAGGCATGTTGGCGAAACAACGGCCAAGGCTTTGGCCAGAAGAGTGAATCACATTTCAGAATTAAAAAAAATTAGCATAGATGAACTAATGCAGCTGGAAGATTTTGGTCCCAAGGTTGCCACAAGCGTGCACCAGTTTTTTCAAAATCCGCAGAACATTGCGATGTTGAACGAATTAGAAGAAATTGGCATAAATATGACCAATCAAAAAACAAGTAATAACAACGATAGTGCATTTTTACAAGGAAAAAGCTTTGTTTTTACAGGTACATTGAATAAATTGAAGCGCGGTGAGGCAGAAGAAATGGTTGAAAAAGCAGGTGGACAAATTTTAAGCGGAGTAAGCAGTAAACTGAACTATCTTGTGGTAGGTGAAGACGCTGGAAGCAAGCACGAGAAGGCTAAAAAAATTCCAGGCATTCACATAATTTCAGAAGATGACTTTCTAAATCTTTTTGACCATGATCAAAAAACTTGAAGGTGAAAAATGGCGCCAGGTTGTGTTTGACAACTGGGAAACGATGCAGCGTAAATATGCCATTAGCAGCACGGGCCGGCTGGCCAGTTATACCTCTAACGTATTAAAAGATGGTATACTATTAAAAGGTTCGGATATCGAAGGTTACAAAGTATTGCGGCTGCGTGTTAACGGTAAATATGTTGCCTTTTTGTTCCACCGGCTGGTGGCAGAATACTTTATAAAAAAACGCAAACCCGATCACACGCTTGTTATTCATAACAATTACAAAAAACAGGATAACGATGTAAAAAATCTGCGTTGGGCTACAAAGGAAGAAGTAGCAGAACATAGCAAACAAAGCCCTGCCGTAAAAGCTTATCGTAAAAAAGTAAGTGAAAGTATACCCGACATAAAAAGAGGGTTAAAACTAACGGTTGGACAGGTTAGGCAAATAAAAAAACTGTTGCAAAATCCAAACAGAAAGCTGACCTACAAACAGATTGCCGCAAGGTATTCCATAAGCGAAATGGCCATAACACGTATTAACCGTGGTGAAAACTGGGGTTATATTAAAATTTAGCATTCGCCGTTGTCAGTCATACTTTAGAAGTATTTTAAACCTAACGATTGTAAATAGCCGCTGCCATCTATTTTACAACCTTTTTAATGCCAGTATTAAAATAAAAAGTGTTTACCAGGTTAAGCACTAAATAGCCGTGTATCTATAACATCCAAAGTGGTGTTTAAACCGCTGTCGTTACCTTCACGGCCTCAAAAAAAAGGGTTTATGCTACAACCGGCCACACTGTCATTTTTAAAAGCTTTAAAGAAAAACAACAACCGCGAATGGTTTGAAAAAAACCGCAGCAAATACGAAGATGCAAAACAGGATTTTGAAACTTTTGTAACTGCTGTGTTGGATAAAATGCGGGCCATTGATCCTTCTATTGCCGATTTAAAAACAAAAGATTGCGTCTTTCGTATCAACCGCGATGTACGCTTTAGTAAAAACAAAGCGCCATATAAAACCAATATGGCTATGTATATTTCTAAAGGAGGTAAAAAAACGAATAATGCCGGCTACTACCTTCATTGCGAACCAGGCAGTGCGTTTATTGCTGGCGGTATGTGGATGCCAATGGCACCCGAATTAAAACTGGTAAGGCAGGAAATTGACTACAACTGGGATGAATTTAAAAAACTGCTTGCTGCTAAAAAGTTTAAAGCAACTTTTAGTGATCTTGAAAAAACAGCAGAAACATCTTTGGTGCGCCCGCCAAAAGGTTACGATGAAACGAATGCCGCTATTGAATACCTTAAACTAAAAAGTTTTATTGCTTCCACCAAACTGGATGATACAGATTTTACCAGCAAAGACCTCGCAAAAAAAGTAGTTGCGCATTTTGAAACCATCAAGCCTTTGATAGATTTTTTAAACCGGGCTTTGGATAATTGATATATAAAAAAAGGGCAGGATAAACCTGTCCTTTTTTTATGTCGATAACATTGCACTTGAATGTTATCCTAATAATCCCTGTGCATTTAAATATTCTGCAATCTGGATGGCATTGGTAGCGGCGCCTTTGCGCAGATTATCACTAACAATCCAGCAGTTCAACGTTTTATCCTGGCTTTCATCACGGCGAATGCGACCG
>JBKJNG010000577.1:0-3191 GCA_046596065.1 Phnomibacter sp.
TAACAAATGTTCAGCTAAGATTATTACCATTATTTAATTGGACCGGGCCATTGCCGTATTGATAAGGTTGGTACCGATTGATAATAATATTGTTGGTAACACCGGCAAGGATCATATCGCTACTGAATTTTAGCCGGTATTTAAAGAGTCTCGCATTATCCAAAGCAGTGCGTTTCGGTTCTGCTTCTGAGGAATTTGCATCCATTTTCGATGAGGCAGTACTATCATTGTCAAACTCGCTTAAGAATGATTTTTCTGTGCTGCTGTCTCCATTAAGTTTTTGGTAAAGCGTGGCTTTGCCCTCAGCCTGCCTTGCTTCTGTTTGAAGTCCTTTAATGTAATCGGTAGGTCTTGCATTCACATTGCGTCTTCGCAACAGCATGCTATCTACCCGAAGGCGGTAAAGCAATTTCATGTCACTTTGCTCAATCACTTCACTTACCTGGCCTTTGTCGCCTGCTATACGGCTTTCTAATAAACTGCTGCTGTAGTTGGTAACCGGGAAAGTATAGGTCGAATCTTTTGTAAGTGCGATAAATCCAAGTGAATCAGGTTCGGGTTTCTGCCAGGCACGCAATGTGCTATCCAACTCTTTATCGTCGGGGTTGCGCAATACTTCATCGCCAATAAAAAACAGGGTATCAAGTCCTTCTGCTTTTGTAGTAAAGAAGCCGGCGTAACGGTTACCCACGCCATTTTCTGTTGCTACAAATGTGAAGTGATTTACGTTGTATTGTGTAGGGTAACGGGCATCTCCATACTTCATGTTGGTTAACTGCGTTATCTGCCTGAAACCTGCCTTATCATCAACATCCACTAAAAAAATATTGTAATGCTTGTTGCCAGGCAAGGTAGTATCGCCGCTATTTGCTTCAGCTACCGGGCGGTTACTGGCAAATATGATCCCGTTTTTATTAGGAAAGCTTACAAAAGCTGCATCGATATCATCGTACACATCGTTGGTTATTTGCTGTACTTTTTTAGTTTCGATATTGTATATATAAATATCAGTATGGCCATTTTTTACAGCACTTAAGATCATGCGTTTGTGATCAAGAAAATATTGCGCATCCTGCACCTGGTCAAAGGGCAGTTCCTGCTCAACGGTTTTATTGTTGGTGGTTATATCGTACACCATCAGCTTCACTTTATCCTTTTCCCAATAAACAGTGGCCAGCCTGCTGCCTTTGCCATCCCACGCCATAATGGGATAATTGGGATTACGTTCATGCTTTAAAACCCTTACACCATTTTTTATAAGCACAGTCCGGTTTAGATAATTCTGGTACAGCGAAACAGAGTACCTGCCTTTAATATATTCCGTTACTGCGTAAGTAAATAACCGCGGATTTGGATTGGGAGTAAAGTGATAAAAATCCCTGTTTTCATTTACATCTTCCGTAATGGAAAGATTACCTTTTGGATAATTTCTTCTTCCCCGAACATCCTTCTCGTATTTCTCCGTTTCCTTTTCCATAAAATCAGCCAGTACTTCTTTAAACTTCTTTTTGCAAATGCGTAAAGAAGCGCTGTTTAAGTTTTTGTAAAGCACCGACAGGTACAGGAAATAGGTAACGTTGTCCTTTTTATAATTGGTAGCTATGTAATGCCAGAAAGCATGCCCGGCAAGTGTTGGCTGCTTGTATGCAAATGCGTAAAAGTTTTTATATTGATAAGCAAGCAACGCGTTTTTCAATTCATCATCCATCTGAACGCTCCAGGGTTCGGCTGCATAATCAACATAACCATCGGTAAGCCATTTCGGAAGATCAAGCAAAGTAGCATTGCCCGCAATCTCTCCAATGTTCTCACCAAATAAGCGGTTATCTACCAACATTCGCGCAATGCCTTCCCTAATCTGGCGGCGCAAATCAGCATGGTTGCCGTTGTAATACAGCACCATTTTATTATTCACCAGCCTTGTTAAACCACCCACATCTGTTACATCGTTACCAAGGCCAACATTGGTAGCTTTCATATCATCGTAACTATTGTACAATATCACGTTCGCACGGCGTTGAAGTGCAACCTCGGTGAACGCTTCCATCTGCGGTAATTCTTCTTCTGCTACCTGCAATACAAATTTGGCAAGCTCAAGGCCCCCCTGGTTAAAATGCACATTAAAGTTTTCAGTTTGATAGAACCGCCAGTTGTATTTATGGTATTGTATGCGGTTCTTCCCGAATTCAACCGATGATACCTGTGCGGTCAATGAGAAACAGGATAAAAATAAACTTGCGGAAATAAAAAAGGAGCGCCAAAAAAAGCCGTTGCGGTAGGGTGAAAATCCTTGCTTATCAGTTGCTATCATGTTGGTTTGCACTTCTGTTGTGTTGTAAAAATAAAGGTAGCTGTTTCATTAAGAATGGGAACTTTAGGTATAATTTTTAACTTTCGATCCTGCACATTCATCAACTAAGCTATCTATATGCTGAAAATAAAAAGTTTTACATTTAGTCCTATCCAGGAAAACACGTATGTAATATATAACGATGCAGGTGATGCTTGTATTATAGACCCCGGTTGTTATGATACATACGAGCAGCAACAACTTGCTGATTTTATAAAACAGCAAAAACTGGTGCCAGGGTTGCTTTTGAATACACATTGTCATCTAGATCATGTTTTTGGCCTTAAATGGGTGGCAGAAAAATACCAGCTGACCCCCCACATCCATCCTTTGGAAAAACTAATGCTGGAAATGGCCCCGCTAAGCGGGGATAGGTGGAATCTTCCATTTAAAGGATATGATGGTCCGTTGAACTGGTTAGCCGAAAGACAGCGTATAAAACTTGGCAATGATGAACTGCTGGTAATTTTTGCGCCCGGACATTCACCGGGACATCTATGCTTTTACCACCTGTCTCCGGATAACTCCGCAACCAGCAATGCTCAGGCGCCCTTTTTAATTGGAGGTGATGTGCTGTTCCGGCTAAGTGTTGGCCGAACCGATCTCCCGGGCGGCGATCATAAAACCCTTATTAATAGCATCCGGCAGGAACTATTTACCCTCCCGGACGAAACAATTGTTTACCCCGGTCACGGAGACCCAACCACAATTGGTTATGAAAAGAAACATAATCCTTATGCAGGTAAGGAAGCAGCCTATGTGTAATAAATTATCAGGTGCAAAAGGAGGCCCGTTATAGAAATAGATCCTTACCGAATTACAGCCATTATTTCTACAGGCG
>JBKJNG010000610.1:0-3948 GCA_046596065.1 Phnomibacter sp.
GTACTGGATCCGCACATCGGGTTTATAAATGGCGATTTACGATCCCATTTGGTAGCCAGCAAGGTAGCGGCGGCCAACGATTCCAGCATCGGTGCTTTGCCCGGTATTTTGCGGTAGCCGTGTTTCGCAAGTGTTTCGCCTGAAGTATCCATAAACAGTTCAGCACGGTCATCTTTCCAAAAAAGGTACACCACGGTTTGGTCCAGCAGCGGCCCGGTATCCGGACGTTTACCTGTCTTCTCCCGAATGCGGTCTACAATGGCATCTTTAATTTTTACATTGGCAAACAGATCGGTCGTAATGCTGGGGTGATATACATTACTGCTCACTGAAAAGTAGCCATCTTCAGGAATAATATCTTCCCAGGGTATTTGTTGGACCGCAGCGTACAGGTCGGCCGGGCTGTTGCACACAAACTGCTTAAGCGAGTACATAACCTGGCTGGCGCAACGCAGGTTCAGGTTCAGCCTGATGCAATCTTTCATGGTGCCGTTCAGCCAAATACCTGTCGACAGCATATCGGGCACTTTGTAACCAAGGTTCTCAGCTTCCAGTTTTAAATATGGCGATAAGCGCTTGTTGCAGGTAATAAATATCCTGCTGCTATTTGTAAAATACGACATGGGCCGCAAAAGTAGAGACGTAACACGTTACTTATCCGCAACTATTTCATAGGATTACCAATAAAAAACATTTGAGCGCATGCCCATGTCTATTTCCAAGCAATATAATGGAACGTGGATAACACTTTTCGCCGGGATAATTTCGATCTGAATACCAGGACTTTTTTATGCTGGCAGAAGAATAAATGCAATCATCATCCCACTGGGGTACCGGGTCGGACAACCACGGACGCCAAGACAGGAACAGCGTTTCGTATCTGGAAGTTTAACAGTGCAGGCAGCAAAATTTCGAGAAAGGAAATACCCGGCCCGGCGCAGGCAGTTTTAAAACCGCTACATTTGAGCAACATAAATTTATCCGATCATGAGTTTACTATCTCCGCAAAACGATAAAAACGCCAAGGGCAAAAAGCAGGCGTCCAGCAATGCACAAGGTTCAAAATTCATAGCCAAGCCAGGAAAAGCAGCAACTTCATTTGTAAAAAAGAAAACAAATACGGGTTCACGCCGTGGAGGTTAGTTTGAAAAAGTTACAAGTTGACAAGTTTATAGGTTGACTAGAAATACAATCAACAAAACCGTTTCGCTAAATGCCGAACGGTTTTTTTATTGCCTCTGAAAAATTGGTCTGTTTTGTTAATTTTGCACCTGCATTTATTATCACTTAATATGCCAGATCAACAACAAAAAAACAACCCGCTGCATGGCATTACGCTTCAAAAAGTTGTTACCGAACTGCAGGCGCATTTTGGCTGGAAAGCATTGGGCGAGCAAATAAACATCAATTGTTTTACCAGTAATCCCAGCATAAAATCGAGCCTTACCTTTTTACGCAAAACCGATTGGGCACGTAAGAAAGTGGAGGATTTGTGGGTGAAAACTTTTGCGGAATAACTCACAGGTTTTATCTTGAAAAGCTGGAAGAATTTATATGCATTTTCTTTTCCTTCCAAACACCCTTTTTTCCCTTTGCATAAAAATATAAATTAAAGTTTCACCTGCTTCTTAATGCATAGTTTCTATTTTTCTTTACAAAAATTTTTTTAGAAAAAATAAAAAACCGGTGAAGGAAAATGTACTTGATTAGCAGGAGGAAATATAAAAGCCAGCAAGCAGAAATCCCGCAAAAAAAAATTTTATTTAAGTCCCGCAGCCCGTAATACCTGGTTTTTTTTAGCCGCATCATAATCTTTAGGCGATAAACTTTTTTTGAGATCGTCCTTAAATATCGAAAGTATCTCAAACACACTTGTAAAGCCTGGTACAGCCATCTGCTTTTGTTTAAGCAGGATAATGGACCTGCCATTTCCCGCAAAACGCAGGTTATCTGAACCCATCACAAGGCTCGTTTGCATAGATACTGCTCCATCTTCCCTTCCATAGGTTGTCGCAAGACAGGGATCGTAAAATTTATCGCCGAATCTTACAAAATAGTGGGCTGAAAAATGACAGCCAAGGTTAAAGCTGGAAGCAGTCATTGCTCCGGGATTACCCATATTACCGGTTACTTTTGAATCGAAACACTTCAATTCGGGCCGGGCAATAAACCAGTTTTTAGAGGGCTTCCCCCCCGGGTTGGGCTTCAGTTTGTCATCTGCAATTTTTATCAGCGATGTAAAGGCTGCGGCCAAATTATCACATGCCACTGTCTTTGACCCGGAAGTGCCAAGCAAATCGCCGGCTGTGCCCGCGGCTCCATAATTCCAGTTTGCGGTGGCGTATAGCATAAAGTTTTCGAAAAGGTGATCAACAAGGACCGAGTCAGCTATCGTTCCTTTTTCTTTTAAAATATCATGCTTATTGGTCAGCATTTCGGCTTGTGCACTCATAAAATTTATTTTCTCAATAGTACAAATTTTTACACAGAAAAGGCTTTATAAATTTCGGAGCCATGGTAAGTGTTATAACAAAACGTAAGTTGTAGGTAAATAACTAAGAACAGCCAGAACTTCCACTACGACTTCTCCGAAATACTTCTATCAACCATTGCACAAATAGTGGCTAAATTTTCCAACGTTTTATTTTTTCATGTGATAGGGCATGAGAGAACAATCAAATTAATATCCAAAAAGTTCGATGCAGAAGGATCGCATGGTTGAGGGTCTTACGGCAAGACTGTTGCCAAAATCACTTTGTTTTAAGATAAGCAAGAGATTGTGAGAGGTTATGGGGTGGCTACAAACAGGTTTATCAAAGGAAAACAGCTTATGTTTTCCCTTTTTGTAATGCAGAAAACATAATCTGCAGATGGTATAACTACGGGAGCACATCGGATAGTAATGCAGCAAACGTATCATCCACTTTATGTTTTTCGAATAAGAAAAGCTACCGAAACAGCGGGCTCATCGCCTGTCCCTTACAGGGCTACAGCACAACAGGGTGATTGTAAATTGAAATGCAAAAAAAAGAAGCCGCATTCAATCACAGTGTTCCCATCGGAAGACATTGTGAGGAGGGAAAGAGAATATGGCTTTGCCAAACGCAGTCACAAGTCATAGGAAGTTAGTTTGTAATATTGAATTTAAGCCTTAGCCTGCTATCCACTGAAGGTGGACTAGAGGAGGCCAAATTGATAGAGCTGAATTCCAAAACTACCTCATCTGTTCCTGTAAAATTTAGTGATGGAGTATAATAGTAGTCCGTACCACCTATAGTCAGGTTAATTACACTTGTTTGAAAATGGGTTGCCTGAACTACTATTTTCACACCACCGCAACAGAAGTCGCGGCTAAAACTTTCATTCACTTTAAGTGTTACATTTTCAATTGTTTCTGGAATAACACGAGGCTTGGCCGTCGCTTTTTTGCATGAAACAGGTAAAACAGAAATTAAGATTATTAGGTAAGAAAATAAATGTCGCATATTAAAAATTTTGTTGCTACAAGCAGCAAACTAAAAATACGAATCTAATTGTAACCGCACAACTATTTAGTGTTTTTAAATAGAGGGTATGAAATGAAAATCTACACTGTTGACTTGTATTTGCTTTTCTCACCATGCACTACTTGGAGGCACATGTTATTTGGAAAGAAAGTATTATTATCTGCAACAAACAAAGGTGCTATTCCGGATTAAATTTTTTAAAATTGAATGATGGAATGAGCGAAGGCTCTGCAAAAAGAATGACTCGTCCAATAACAGTGTCCACCTTCGGAAGACATTGTAAGGAGGGCGTCTTTCCCCCAGTGTCTGCCTCAGTCCATTTCAGCGAAAAAGGTAAAGAATAATGAATCATTAATCATCAATAATTCCACCAACGTACTACTGCACCACCCTTACAACTCCTCCTCCCCAATACGAATGATACTCGCCGTTGTACATGGCA
>JBKJNG010000215.1:0-3136 GCA_046596065.1 Phnomibacter sp.
TACTCACTCATATCAATACGCGTCATCAAATGTTCATCATCAAACAAGTATTCTGCCAGCGCTTTTGCCAGCTCTGTTTTACCCACACCTGTGGTGCCTAAAAAGATAAAAGAACCAATTGGCCGGCGCGGATCCTGCAACCCTGCACGACTGCGCCTGATGGCATCAGCAACGGCTGTAAGGGCCTCTTCCTGCCCCACTACTCTACTGTGTAATTCATCTTCCAGGTGAAGCAGTTTTTCTCTTTCGCTTTGCAGCATTTTGCTAACAGGAATACCAGTAGCTTTTGCCACGCTTTGCGCAATGTCTTCCGCATCAACTTCTTCTTTCAGCAGGCGTTTGTTATCAGCATACTCATTCAGCCGCTGGCTGAAATCTTCAATTATTTTTTCCTGCTCTTTTACCTTACCATAACGAATCTCGGCCACCATTCCATAATCACCTTCGCGTTCGGCTTTTTCCGCATCCAGTTTAAGACTTTCTACCGCCGCTTTCGCATTCTGTATTTTTTCTACAATTTCTTTTTCTTCTTTCCATCTTGCCTTCAGTGTGTCTCTTTCTACCGACAGGTTCGCTATGTCTGTATTAAGTTCGTGCAGCTTGTCTTCATCGTTCTCACGTTTAATGGCTTCTCTTTCAATTTCAAGCTGCCGGATCTGCCTTTCAAGCTTATCCAGTTCTTCCGGCATGCTGTTCATTTCAAGGCGAAGTTTTGCCGCACTTTCATCGATCAGGTCAATAGCTTTGTCCGGCAAAAAACGATCGGTTACATAACGGTGACTGAGTTCAACCGCAGCTATAATAGCTTCGTCTTTTATACGCACATGATGGTGTGTTTCGTATTTATCTTTAATACCACGAAGAATTGAAACCGCATCTTCCACCGACGGTTCATCAATCATTACTTTTTGAAAGCGGCGTTCGAGTGCTTTATCTTTTTCAAAAAACTTTTGGTATTCGTTCAAAGTGGTGGCACCAATGGCACGCAATTCGCCACGGGCCAACGCTGGCTTTAAAATGTTGGCAGCATCCATGGCACCTTCACCACCACCCGCACCAATCAGCGTATGTATTTCATCAATAAAAAGAATGATTTCTCCATCGCTATCAGCCACTTCTTTTACCACACCTTTCAGCCTTTCCTCAAACTCGCCTTTGTATTTGGCACCAGCTATTAGCTGGCCCATATCCAACGCGTAAATAATTTTTGATTTAAGGTTATCGGGTACATCGCCATTTACAATACGCATGGCTAAACCTTCCGCAATGGCTGTTTTACCAACCCCGGGTTCACCTACGAGTATTGGGTTATTTTTTGTTCTGCGGGAAAGAATATGCAGTGTACGGCGAATTTCTTCATCACGTCCAATTACCGGATCGAGCTTGCCATTACGGCCCATTTCAATCAGGTTCTTCGCGTACTTGTTCAGCGTGTTGTATTGGGTTTCCTGTGTTTGAGATTTTACCGTATCGCCTTTGCGAAGGTCTTTGATGGCAGCAACGATGCCTTTTTCATTTACACCCGCATCTTTCAGCATTTTAGCGGTGTTATCGTTACCCTGCAAAATGGCTACCAATAAGTGTTCCGGCGTAACAAACTCATCTTTAAACTGTTTTAAAATGCTTCCCGCACGCAGTATAACATTGTTAGCATCCCGGCTAACTGTTTGTGCTGCTTCGCCGGAAACTTTTGGCAGCTTGTTCATTTGTTGCTCCAGTATAGCCTCTACATTAGCGACGTTTACCGCATTCTTTTTAAGGAGGTACGCTACCGGGCTATCTTCCTGTTGTAATAGTGCCGCGAGAATATGGTCTGTTTCAATATTTGCCGATTGCTTGTTAAAAGCAATTTGCTGGGCCTGCTGAATGGCTTCAGCCGCTTTGATAGTGAAATTATTTAGGTTCATAATTTATACGTTTTAATAAGCATAAGGGTTAAAATAGATTCAGGACTTAAGACACTTAAAAATAAGGCCATGAACCCATGAAATTTGCTACGGCCTATTCCATCAAACCTGCATCCAATAGGTTTTCGCCTGTAATGCTGTCATTAATCGCCGGTGCAAACAGCCTGAACGTCACGATTTTAAATGCGTAGCTGCAACAATTGCAGGAATATCCATTCCAGGTAATTCATTTGGCCGATTTTTCAGGCATGGCCTGGCCTCACCAAGGTACCGAACTTCAATTCTTTATTACACCTGAAAATCCTGGCTACTAATGTACATACGGTATGGCTATAAGCATAAATTCAAGGCAAGTTTTGTAACCCTAAATATTGCAGCTGCTTACAGCACACATTACCGATATTTGGCGGCGCTAAGATTGCCCTTTTTCATTTTTAAATTGATGATCATGAATTGGAAAGAATACCAGGAAACCAACAAAGACCGCTTCCTGAATGAATTGCTTGAATTACTGAGGATACCGAGTGTAAGTGCCCGCAGTGAAAACAAAAACGATATGGTAACCTGTGCCGAAGCAGTGAAAGCTAAACTGCTGGCAGCAGGTGCTGATACAGTAACTATTTATCCTACAGCCGGCCACCCCATCGTTTATGGCGAAAAAATTACCGATCCTTCAAAACCTACGGTTTTGGTTTATGGCCACTACGACGTGCAGCCGGCCGACCCGCTGGAGCTTTGGCATAGCGGCCCTTTTGACCCGGTTATAAAAGATGGCAAAATTTACGCCCGTGGTGCCTGCGACGACAAAGGCCAGTTTTATATGCACGTTAAGGCGCTGGAAACCATGAACGCCTGTGGCGAAATACCAACTAATATCAAATTTTTGATAGAAGGCGAAGAGGAAGTTGGTAGCCCCAACCTGGCCACTTTTGTTCATGAGAATACTGAATTGCTAAAATGCGATGTGATCCTGATCAGTGATACCGCTATGATCAGCCTTAAAAACCCGAGCATTGATGTTGGCGTTCGCGGCCTCACCTATATTGAAGTGGAAGTAACCGGCGCCAACCGCGATTTACACAGCGGGGTTTACGGCGGAGCAGTTGCCAACCCGCTTACCATTCTCTGCCAGATAATTGCAACGCTTCACGACGAAAATAACCATGTTACCATCCCCGGTTTTTATGATGATGTGCTGGTTGCTACAGAAGCCGAACGCAAGCTGATGG
>JBKJNG010000597.1:0-3921 GCA_046596065.1 Phnomibacter sp.
GAACTATCAAAGTATACCGATGATATTTCCGGAGATTTACTGAATCCGTTATTTACATCCATTGTTGCCCGCGATTTGCTTGCACCTCCACAACGATTTACGTATAAAAACATACAATACATAAAAGATCGTGGCTACGCGTTTGAAGAAAAATTAAATAGTAATACCCATGGCTGGATGAATAAATCGATTGAAGATTACAGGAAGGCAGAAGACAGCGCATTAATACCAAGATTGTTTATTAATGCTGTTATTACAAGAGATGGAAGAAAACTCGTAATAGCTACAAGGCCTGCAAGATTTATGATGCAGCCTTTGCTTGCCAACGACAATGATAATGTGGCAGACGTAGATGCTGTTGATTTTATGAGCTTTTTTTCAAGACAACAACCGGGGAAATTACGGTTATTCTCAGCATTGCGCATGAACGCAACCTTCCCCTATATTTTGCCAAATGTATGGTTGCCAACACAACCTGTAATAGATGTAATGGATGCAGGTTTCAGGGATAATACGGGTGTTGAATCGGGTCTGAAATTTCTGTATTATTTCAGGCAATGGCTAACAGAAAATTGCAGCAAAGTAGTGATGGTGCAAATAAGCGATAAAGTATCTGGTGGCTGGGATAGTCCTTATGAATCTAACAGCATTGCCGACATGTTTACCAAGCCCGCTTTGCTAACACAAAATAATTTATTTCGCTTCCAGGAATACGGGCAGCTTAATCAGTTGGAGTGGTTCCATCAAATTTTTGGCCCATCGTTTAACAGGGTTTTGTTTACTTACCGCCCCATTAACAAAGATGCTGCAGCATCCCTTAGTTTTCATTTAACACAAAGAGAGAAAAAAGACCTCAAAGCATCGTTGAAAAACCAACAGAATAGTAAAGCGTTTTTGCGTATAAAAAAATTACTGCAATAGGAAAAGTAGCGACTTAAATGCTTACGGTACCAATAACCTGAACGCACCAGGAATTACCTGGATTCTAATGTCTTTTACAGTTTCACAAGGGTCGCCATCAATATGCAGCGGAGCCAATTGTTTGTTTACGATATTCAGCGAAGGTGTTTGCAGGTAAATCACATTTTGTTTGCCTACTGCATCAGCAACCGAGTGTAATTTGTTGTCACCTCTCAATTGTTTCATTACCGCTAACGGTATGCCAGCTTTTACCATTTTTTGTACAATTACAATGTCCAGCAATCCATCGCAAAGCGAAGCTTTGGGTGCAATGGTTACATTATTTCCAAACTGGTTGCTATTTGCAATGCTAATAAAAAAAGCATCTGAATGAAAACATAAACCAGGTAGTTCAATATTAAAATGATATGGATTTGCTTTAAAGAACTGTATAAGTGTTTGCGTAGTATAAGTATACAAACCTCTTGTAGTTTTTTTTGCAAAACTTTCTGCAACAGCAGCATCAAGGCCAAGCCCACTAAGCATACAACTAAAGTGGTCGTTCACTTTAAAGGCATCTGTATGCTGTATTTTTCCATCTAGAATTATTTTAAAAGCTCCACCTGGTTTCAGCGGTATACCCGCACAGCGTGCAAGTCCATTACCGCTACCTACGGGTATAATACCAACGTTAATATTTGTATTATGAAAAGCCTGTGCGGCGAGGTTTATAGTGCCATCTCCACCGCAAGCAATCACATCCGTTGCATTTGCATCTTCTGCGGCCTGTTGCAAAAAATACGCATCCATATTCCGCTTGCTATGTAAAATTACATATGGGAGTTCCGCAGCTTCAGTCTTATTTTTTAAATAAATTTCCAGCGAATCTTTTGATCTTGTTCCCGCAATTGGATTTATAAGAAATAGTAAAGTTCTTTTCATAATAAGGTGGGTAGAATAGCCCGGCTATGATTAAAAAGGATGAATGCCGGCTTAAAATTTGGCGGGTTAGCAGCAATACGTAAATAACTGTTTTTTGTTTGAAAATAACGATTGAAATTTATTGTATACATGTTGCTGTTTAAAGGGGCAAATATACCATATGGCATGCTGTAAAAAGTAATGGCTGGCAAATTATGCCAGCCATTAACAATAATAAAACACAGTATATGTTACCGCTGAAAATTGGAAGTTTTTATTAATACTTCATTTTGTCTTTAATTGCTTTAGCAGCATCAAGATGCTTGTATAGTGTTGGTAAAGTTTTTGCAGCAAAAGCTTTTATGTCAGCATCTTCTTTATCGTTATTGGCACATTTTTCGAAAAACCTGATATCTTCTTCATGATCATCGACCATCATGCTGATGCAGTCTTTATCGAATGCTGCGCCATTTTTTGCGGCAAGTTCATCGACATGTTTTTGGTGCTTTTCTGGTAGTGCTGACGGCAGGGCTACGCTCTTTTTTATAGCAAGACTTTTTATTTGTGTATTAGCGTTGGAATGATCACGAACCATCATTGCTCCAAAATCTTTTACCACCTGGCTTGAAGCATGCGTTTTAGCAAGTTGGCCAAGTTGTACTTCCATCATTCCGCCACCTGCAGCTTCGGTTAAAAAGTCTGCATTGTTGTTATCGTTATTCATCACAGCAGTGGTGTCAGTGTGCATCATTACGGCGGTATCATCATGCATTGTTGCAGATGAATCTGTTGTTGTGCTACTGGTTTCTGAACTGTTGCAGGCCATCATAAATAGTGCTATTGACAGGGCGGGGATTAATATGATTTTTTTCATAAGGACAATTTTAATTTTTAAATGATTGATGTATATAAGTGTTTAAATGTCATCTTCTACATGTTCAGGATCGGGGCCCGATCCGGTTGCAATTATGGTCCCTTCCTCCTCTCTGATATTTTTATTTCCCTGTTCCTTTTCGTCGCTGTTATGGGCTTCATCGCCTGCTGTCGAATGCCATTCATTTCCTGATTTTAAACTGCCCATATTATCTACTGGCAAGGCACCCATTGTTGGGGTTTGTGCGTGCTCCGCTTCTTCTTTTTCGCTTGGCTTAACAACCCCTGATTCATCTGGCACAATAAGTTCCGGACTGAAGTTTTTAGGATGTTGGGAAGGCACTGTTACAGGATGTTGATCGGCACGTTTCATAATTTTTTAATTGTGTGATACATTGTTAAAAACCGTGCCATTAAAGGCCGGCGGAATGCTATTGTTGCGCTGCATGGCTTGCCGATAACTACTAAAAAATTGTTAAGCAGAGGTGGGTTAAAATTTTTGTAAATGGTCAATAAATTGTTTGATTGAATATGTTTTTTTGGGTAGCTTGTTTTTTGTAATTCCTTAAGAAAAGCCAAATGAAAAAAGACATTGTACCGTTTCAATATACTGGCAACGCATCGAATACCAGGTATACAATTGAGGCAGCAAATAACCTGCAGGCTCAACAAATATTTTTGAATGCGAGAAATAAATTGTTTCATGTAAACGAATGGCATGCACTGGCTGGCGCAGCTACGGCGGTGTTCCAGTTAACAGATGCAAATGGTGAAACAGTGGAGCGTGCTGTACAACCAGGCGATTATTTTCGAATCAATATTACCGGCCCCGATAATAAAAAAGAAAGTGGTTACGATTGGGTGAGAGTCGAAGAAGTGGAAGGGCAAATAAAACATCAATACCATGTGTGGGCTGCCATAAAAGTTCGGCCCTCATCTGCTCCATTAACAAACGAAAAAAGTACTTCCCATTTCTTTTCAAAGGAAGCAACTAGTAGTTTTTTAGTTGAGCGCCGCGGCTGTACACTTATAGCAAGTGTATGCGGCAGAAACGAGAAACCCAATGATGAATCGGATGGTATTATTGACATAGTAAGAAATACTATCGTTGCTGTTTCTGCAATGCTTGGCTTTAGTAAACCACAGTGGAAAAGCCTGGTAAAAGGTATTATAAAATCGTCGGTTGTCGGGGCGGTTAAGCAAAAGCCGGTTGATGAAAAACACGCT
>JBKJNG010000649.1:0-4819 GCA_046596065.1 Phnomibacter sp.
GCAGAACTTCCTGAAAAAACAGAGATGGTTTTGTATTGCCCGATGGAGGAAGGTCAGCGCAAAGTGTATGATGCTTATGAAAAAGAATTCAGGGAATTTATTGCGGCTGAAACGGAAGATGAGATCAAAAAAAACAGCATGCATGTGCTGAGAGGAATAACCAAACTGCGACAGATCTGTAATTCGCCGGTGTTGATGGAAGATGAAAAATTGTATACGGAAGGTTCTGCTAAAATTGATGTGCTAATGGAGCAAATTGAAACTAAAAGCAGCCAGCATAAAATTCTCATCTTCTCACAGTTTGTTAGCATGCTCAGTTTGATAAAGAAAGAGCTGACTGCAAAGCAGATCGGCTTTGAGTGGCTTACCGGAAGCACCAAAAACCGCGAAGCGGTCGTCAATAATTTCCAGCAAAATGCCGGAGTGAGAGTGTTCCTTATCAGCCTGAAAGCTGGTGGCACAGGATTGAACCTCACCGAAGCAGATTATGTGTATCTCGTAGACCCCTGGTGGAACCCCGCAGTGGAAAACCAGGCCATTGATCGCAGCTACCGAATAGGTCAGCACAAGCCAGTTGTTGCCGTACGATTGATTTGCCCAGATACGATTGAAGAAAAGATCATGCAATTGCAGGAGGTGAAAAAGACATTATCTGATGAGGTAGTGAGAACGGATGCTTCGATTTATAAATCAATTACGAAACAGGATTTACTCGGGTTGGTAGGTGCGTGAAAAACTTCGAAAGACTTATAAGGTTTTTAAACCCTTATAGGTCTTGGCACTGACAGAAAATAGTGCGTGAAGCGGTATTGCTTTAAAGACAATACTTTTATACCATGGGCAAGCTTAAACTTTTACTGGCTGTTGCTGCTTTTCATATTGCCTTTATTTCATTTGGCAAAAAGATTGAAATCGCTATGTTGAATGGCCGGTTTTCTTTTATTTTTCCTGCCGGCACGAGATTGAGCCGCTGGGAAAGAAGCTACGAGACCAATGATAATTTTACTTCCGCCATTTATAAAAATGGCGATGAAGAAATTGTATGTAGCGCACGTGACTTGTTCTCCATTTACACCAGCGATTTATTGGAAAGACTTAAAACCAACCACGCTGAGGAAACATTATTGAGTGTGAATGAAATCTTCAATAAAGATTCTGTAATCGTCTATAGGCTTTCCTATCCCCTATCGCAACCATTGTATACAAAAGATATTTTGATAATAAAAAATCCTGATAATATTTTAAGCCGGGTACAAATTAATTCACACTCAAAAAGCAGCGAAGCAAAAAAACATTCAGAAAAATTGATCAATGAAATTCTTCTGTCATTTAAAAAGGGAACCGCAAGAAGCAACCTTGACGAAAGAATTGAAAAAAATTTTATTCTTGATACTACTAACCTTGTATCAATAAAACTACCTAAAAACTACGTACTCCAATGGGGCAGGTACATTAATAAAATTTCTGAACATTTTCTTATAGTAAAACCCCTTGCTTACGGTATCTCTCCAACGCCTTCTGTTACTATGCTTTTCAGAGAGCAATTAGCCATCAATAATTTATCCGGCGATAGCATTGTTCGCCTGGCGGATACAGAAGGCGAATTCATGTCGGCTAAAGGTAAATGGCTTAATTACTTTGATAAGGAAAATAGAACTTTTACAAGAAAACAAGTTTTTGCCTCCGATGAAATAAAGGCGGGCGTAAAGATCTCTATCGAAATAACCGCAGGCGCTCAACAGGATATTGAAGACCTGGCAGCCATTGTAAAAAATATAGTATTGAAGCCGGGCTATTAAAAAGTTTTAATTAAACGTTTGCGCCAGATTGACCATTAATACACTTCGGAAAAAAGCCTAAAAAGTTTCTGAAACATAACAGGCTTCGCCAGTCTTGTGAAGCACCAAAACCTTGTTACACCCTGTGATGATCCGCCTTCCATTGCTGTACAGAACGCTTTATGGCTTTTGCGTCGAGATTTTCTGCAAGAATTCTTTTTGAGAGATTAGCATATTCAACATCGTCCGCAAAGCGCAACGCAATAATTTGACTTCGGCTAAGGCGGCTGTCTAAAATGCCGCCGATCAGACGATAGCTTCGGTTTTCTTCGGCACGAATAATTCGGTCCTGGTTGCCCGTGGCAAAACTCCTGCTATAGAAAAATAATAAGCCTAATGCAATACCTACCAGCACATAAAATACAGTTTCATGACTAAGACCAGCGTGTACCAATAAAATGAAGGCTATTACCCATGGGGCTAAGGTTACACCAAAAGTAATAACATGAAAACCGGGAACATAACGTGCATGATTCTTAAAGTTTTGCGCTTACATTTTTTAAATATTTGGGATGATAAAATAAAATAACGATTGACCTGTTGAAAAAGGGACAAATACGATAATAAAGTGTCCGGGTAATATCCGAACCTCATAAATTTATAGCGAAGCCGGTATTGCTTGTATAAACAATTATTAATGTCTGCGACTATCACAGTTAACAGCAATTTATATCGCGTTACAAAACTGCAATACTGCGGTCACTTGTTTAAATAATTTCATAATTGCTCACCAAACTGACATGGGAATGGGTAATCCACAAGCCTTTGTGACTCCACCAACCCAATTATTCACATTCGGATTCAACAACTTAACTGGCGGAGGTACTGAAAAGAACATTAACCCTTTAAATAGTGCTGAAATTTTAAATGAAAGCTTATTAACATCCAGGAAAAACTATACAAAGACAAACCGGTTACATTTGTAAAAAAAACACAATTATGGCCTGGAAGAAAAATATACTGGAAACGATTGGGAATACTCCACTGATACAGCTGAACAAAATATCCAGGGATTTTCCTTGTACCATACTTGCCAAAGTAGATTATTTTAATCCCGGCAACAGCATTAAGGACCGCATGGCTTTAAAGATGGTGGAAGTTGCGGAACAGGAAGGCAAATTGAAACCGGGCGGAACTATTATAGAAGGCACGAGTGGCAACACAGGGATGGGACTTGCACTTGCTGCCTGCGTAAAAGGTTACAAATGCATTTTTGTTACTACCGATAAACAGAGTAAAGAAAAAGCAGACATTTTAAAGGCCGTTGGAGCCGAAGTAATTGTTTGCCCTACCAACGTACTGCCCGATGACCCAAGAAGCTACTACAGCGTTGCTAAACGCCTTGGAAAAGAGGTTCCGAACAGTTACTATATGAACCAATATGACAACCTTGCCAACAGGCTGGCGCATTACGAAAGTACCGGACCCGAAATATGGGAACAGACCGAAGGAAAAATAACACATTTGGTTTGCACAGCGGGCACTGGAGGAACCATTACAGGCGCTGCGCAATTTTTAAAAGAAAAAAATCCAAACATTCAAATATGGGCTATTGATGTATATGGCTCGTTGCTTACAAAATATTATCACACTGGTGAAATTGATATGGGCGAAGTACACCCATATATCAGCGAAGGTTTTGGTGAAGACTTTGTACCACAGAATTACGACATGAGCGTGATAGATTATTTTGAACAGGTAACGGATAAAGACGGCGCCATCATGGCCCGTAAAATTGCAAGAGAAGAAGGACTGTTTTGCGGCTACAGCGCAGGCAGTTGTTTCCAGGGTTTGGTGCAATTGAAAAGCAAGCTTAAAAAAGACGACTTAGTAGTTTGCATTTTTCATGATCATGGCAGCCGCTATGTTGGCAAAATTTATAACGATCAGTGGATGATGGAACGTGGCTTTTTAGAGGTAAAAACCTTTCGGGATATTGTTAGTTCAAGGGGTAATCAACCTTTGGTAACAGTAACCCAACAACAAACGGTTGGTGATGCCGTTGCACTAATGGATAAGTATGATATTGAAAATATACCGGTAGTAAAAGATGGACTCAATTTGGGCTCATTGAGTCAGCAAGGTTTGTTTGGTAAAATATTCAGTAACCCCGATCTGAAAAACCAGGTGATTGAAACGGTAATGGAACATCCTTACCCCGAGGTTTCATTTGATACAGCCATTGAAAGATTGAGCAGCCTGATTAATAAAGACAACGGTGCTGTACTCTCGAAAGATGAAACCGGTGCATGGCATATTATTACCAAGTATGATGTTATTAAAAGTCTGGCGAAGTAGGGATTGAAAATTTTCAATCCCTACTTCGCCACAACATTACAAATCTCAAAATCACTAAATGAATTACAGTCATATTCCCGAAGGCTTTCAAACGGTATCGCCTTATTTCTGTGTTGAAAAAGGCAGTGCCTTTATTGATTTTCTCCAAACGGCTTTTGATGCGGAAATGCTGTATCAAAAAAAAAGAAATGACGGCACGATTGAGCATGCATTACTGAAAATCGGCAATTCGCAAATCGAATTATCCGAAGCAAAATCCGCGTTTCCTGCAAGGACCTTTGCCTGCCAGCTTTTTGTTCCCGATTGCGATGCTGTATATAAAAAAGCCATCGATGCCGGGGCTCAATCTATTGGCGAACCCGCCGACATGGTGTATGGCGTAAGGGCTGGTTATGTAAAAGATGCATGGGGCAATCAATGGTATATTTCTACACAAATAAAAAACAGGTACGCTCCAAAGTTTTGGGAGCCCCTTGAAAAATTCAATGCTTAGTTCTGCAGTTTTTTTGAGCTGAATAACGACGTTGAATTGAAGTTCTGTGTTTGATTGTCAGATCATCAAATTATAACGCTATCACATTATTCCAGCTTTGCTATTTTTCCATTAGCACCGGCTAAAAACACTGCACTACCCTTCTTCGCTTTCTAGCATACATGAAAGCTTTGGGTTGAAATTAATTGAC
>JBKJNG010000020.1:0-5978 GCA_046596065.1 Phnomibacter sp.
TGCTCTTCCCAAAATACCATGCACATGTGTATGCACCAATCCTACAATGCCTACGCGAAATGGTTTTTCAATTTTATTTATTTGCTGTGCACACAACATAGCACTCACAAGCATCAACGAAAGAAACAGGGCGGTCGCAAGTTTTACTTTAAACATAACGGGGTTTTTAAAATTGAAAACTATAATTGGTAATGTGCTAAAAGATTTTCAATACTATGAATGTCTCCTGCAAACGGACCGGATGATTGAATTTTTAAAGTGGCCATGGCGGCGCCAAAACCGCCAGCTTCTTCAATGGAAGCGCCTTTAATTTTCTTGTATAGGTAACCTGCCATGTAGGTGTCGCCGCAACCGGTGGCGTCGGCAACAATGGTAGGTTTGTATGCAGGTATTTCATAAAAAGTTTCATTGCTGTATACCAGCGAACCTTTGCTGCCAAGTGTAATGATCACTTCCTTTACACCAAGGCCGGCAAGTATTTTTGCACCTTCTTCAGGCAAGTTTGTTCCTGTAATAATTTCCATTTCAAATTCGTTGGCCTTTACAATGGATACATAGGGCAGGGCCGTGTATTTATCGGCCCAATCGGCAAACTGTACTTTCCTGTTTTTTACCGATCGTAAATAGCCTTGTATATCAATTGACACTAATCCCTTTGAAGCCAGTAACTGAATCATATCAACCGGTATATCTTCTGCGAGTAACGGGCCGAGGTGATAAATAGCAGCATCAATATCCGGCATGGTTGCAATGCTGAAGGGGTCAGCTGTTTCCAGCACATTCTGTTCGCGGTAATCCTGGTCGTCGTGGTAAATATTTTCAAAGAAAACAGTATGCTGGCTGGGTAAAGCTACTACGTTAATGCCATCGTTCTGCAGGTTTTGTATAGTGGGTTGTTCCGTTGATGCAACTGCTGTAAGCAGCGTAAAATTTATGTCTAAATGTTGTAAGGCCTTTGAGAAATAAAATGCAGTGCCGCCCGGCATAAATCGTACTGATTTGCTGGTAACTACTTTATCGTTTGTTATATGGCCAATGGTGCAGATGTCGTACATGAAGTTATTTATTGCGATAAAAATAAGTGTTGTTAGGTTTTGCAATGCTGATCGCCGGTATTAAGCTGTAATAATTACAAACTTTATTTAAAGGTCTATTCATAGCATTACTCTTTAATTAGATAGGCAAAAAATCCGGATAATTTTTCTTTGAGAAATTAAGAAGCTCCTATGTTTCAATTTTATTGCTGGAATCACCGATAGGATATTTTTGAGCGAAACGAGGCGGATTTTGCAGCCATAGCCGGAGGCCCCTACGGCGAATAATCCAACGAAGTTGCAGCCAAAAAGACACATAGGGAAACCTGTGAATGAATTTTAAACAGCTTCTAAAAGACGTTTTTTATTTATCTTTATCGATGTTGCGATAAGCCAAATCTTTTTACAAGATCTTCGTTACAATTTTAAATTTATACTATGTCACAGAAAAAAGTCATTGTTGTATTTGGTGCAACGGGTGCCCAGGGTGGTGGACTTGCGAAAGCCATTCTTTCCGATCCCGCCAGCGAGTTTGCTGTTCGTGCAGTAACAAGAGATTCCAGTTCTGACAAAGCGAAAGAACTTGAACAAATGGGTGCTGAATTAATAGTGGCTGATATTGATGATAAGGAAAGCATGAAAAGGGCTCTGTCGGGTGCTTACGGCGCCTATTTCGTTACTTTTTTCTGGGCACATTTTTCACCCGAAAAGGAAATGATTGAGGCGCAACATATGGCCGAAGCAGCCAGGGAAGCGAACCTGCAGCATGTCATTTGGTCAACGCTGGAAGATGTAAGGCAATATGTACCACTCGATAATACCAGTATGCCAACGCTTCAGGGAAAATACAAGGTGCCCCATTTTGATGCAAAGGGCGAATCGGATCACTATTTTACAGATTTAGGAGTACCGACCACTTTTATACTGCCTTCTTTTTACTGGGATAATTTTATACATTTCGGAAGTGGACCGAAGCGTGGTGCTGATGGAAAACTGGCGATCACTTTCCCTATGGGTGATAAAAAAATGGCAGGAATTGCGTCTGAAGATATTGGTAAATGTGCTTATGGAATATTTAAAAAAGGCGCGGAGTTGATTGGTAAAAAGGTGGGCGTTGCCGGCGAACAAATTAGTTGTGGCGATATGGCAGCTGCACTTTCAAGGGCTTTGCATGAAGAAGTTATTTACAATGAAGTAACACCTGACCAGTACAGGGGATTTGGCTTTCCGGGAGCAGATGATCTTGGCAATATGTTCCAGTTTTACCGCGACTTTGATGAAGTATGCAATAACACCCGCGACGTTGATTTTTCCCGCGTATTAAATCCTGATTTAAAAAATTTTGATACGTGGCTTGATCAAAATGCCAGTAAGATTCCACTGGACTAATGGCGGCTGATACATTGATTTAAAGAAGTTTTTTATAAGCAAATAAGGTTAAGTGTAAATGACGGAGTTGGGCTTTATAAGGAGCAAATACTATTATTTTGGGATGGGTTTCTATCTTTTTAAAACACTTAACCAACGATCGGCAATAATTTCATTACCTTCAATTAATTCGATATAAACAGCCATTGAATTTATTCAACTTAAAAAGGTTCAGGCTGATTTAATAACAAAACAGCAAACAAGCATGGCCAAATCTCAGGAAACCTGGAACAAAAAAGAAAGAGAAAAGAAAAAACAAAAAAGCAAACAAGACAAGCAGGAAAAGAAGCTTGAAAGAAAGCAAAATGCCGGCACTGAAGGTAAAAGCCTCGATGATATGATGGCTTACATTGATGAGAATGGCAACATTACCTCAATACCTCCCGATCCCACCAAAAAACGTAAAGTAATAAACGCAGAAGATATCGAAGTTGGTGTTCCCAAGCAGCGCCCGGTTGATCCAGCTGACCTCATAAGGAAAGGCACCGTGTCGTTTTTTAATGAATCGAAAGGTTATGGTTTTATACAGGACCTGCAAAGCCAGGAGCGTGTATTTGTACACGTGAACGGGTTAACCGAAGCCATTAAAGAGAACAACAAAGTAACGTTTGAAGTTGAAATGGGCCCTAAAGGACCAAGTGCGGTAAACGTTAAGCTTGCGTCATAACCGAACCTGCAATCAGACATAGCATTCGTTGCCGGGGTTAAATGAAAGATATACCGAATCGCCAACGGCATATTGCCTTTGGCTTGTATTTACCCTTATCAACTGTTGCTGTACCAAAACATCAACAGTATAATAGCTGCCCCAAAACAAAACATTCTGAACATTTCCCAAAAAGGCATTATAGCCCGATGCGGCCAGCGTAATATGCTCTGGCCGCACCAGCATTTGTTTACTATTTGCAGGCATACTTTTGTTTTCGGTTATAGCTGTAGCCAACGAATCAGTTACAAGATTATATGCTCCAAAAAGGCCGGCGCAATAGGCATTTACAGGTTGATTGTAAATATCATCCGGCGGTCCCTGTTGAACCAATTCTCCATCTTTCAAAATAAGAATAGTATCGGCCCACGAAAGAATATCTGCGGCATCGTGCGAAACCATCATGCAGGTTACTTGTAGTCTTTCCCCAATATCATTTATTACCGACTTAATGATATTTTTATGAACCACATCCAGGTTTGAAAACGGTTCATCCAGTAATAACAATTTTGGCGTACCGGTTAAAAGTCTAGCAAGGGCAATACGCTGCTTTTCACCACCGGAAAGCTGGTCTGTTCTACGGCCTAATAAATGTTCAATCCGGCATACGTTATATAAAGTATGTGCTTCTTTGCTGGTAAGTTTATTGGCATATTCGAGTATTTCATGCACCCAATAGTTGTTGCGTAATTCAAAGTGCTGGCTCAAATAAGCAATGCCGGGGTGGCCCGGTATCAATTGATCGTAAGGACCAATAATTTTTCTATTTTGAAAACGGATTTCCCCGCTATCGGGCTGTACGAGTCCGCCAATCATTTTCAGCAAAGTGGTTTTACCAGACCCAGTTTCACCGGCAATGGCTATTTTTTCAAATGGTTGCTGGGTAAAGCTGATATTCTTTACTGAAAACTCCTGCCTGCCATCTTTATTTATATTGGATACGGTTAAAAAAGCCATTCGGCGAAAATAAATGAACTTGTGTTTGCAGGAAGAGCAGGAAGTATTTAGGGTATATAAAATTCATAAGGCAGGCACATCACCTATATAAAAATTGTGCATTAGCATAATAACATATTCTTGAATTGGCTTAAGCACTTCAAGGTTGAGTAGTTAAGAAATTGGTTTATTTTTTTGATCTGCTTATTTAAAAAATAAAAATTAGGGTAGAAATCGGCTGTAATTGCATAAAAAAAGGTCATGATTAACATGACCAATTATTTTTTTCTTTTCAAACGATATTTTAACAAATTTCAAACTAGGCAGCCTGCAAAATACATTCTTTGTATTGAGCTGCTTCATCCGGGTTTAATTGTTTTAATAGCTCTAATAAGGAAGCCGCCTGGCTTTTTGGGGCGAAATATTCCAGTACATAAGCATACTGGCAATTCTCGTAATAGGCCTCGTAAATGTTGAGTTTAATAGATCCGGCCAAGGCCTTGTAGGCATTCAAATCTGCCGTTGGATCAGTTACAAAAACAAGGACTTTGCTTTCGTTATCACGTGCATCATCTTTCCTTTCTGTTTGTAACATTGAGTATCCGCCAGCTTGTTTTATCCTTATAGGAATCTCCGGAACGCGGGATGGCTTTTTTAATTTTGTAAATGCAAATTCTAATTCATTGGATGCATACCTGTGTTGTGCAATATACTTGAACGAACTGTTTTTAACAGTTTGCTGAAGCGTAACGTCCATATCATTGTTCAGCGATTTGTTGAGTTGATCCCATTGCACAAGAAATGCATCATTGTCTAGTGGTGTTTCAAACGAAACGAATTGTACGATTTTATCTGCTCTCATGCTTTCAAGGTATGTTTTTTTACCGGGTTCAATGGTTTTATTATTTTAAGGTCATTTTCTTTTAACAGTATTTGCTTATTATACACTTCGAAATGTATTAATACCGTTTAATTAAGCCATGTTTTTTTACGGGCATTCTTACAATTACTTCAGAACCTTTTGCAAGAAAAACTGAATGAGGTTTTTGATCTTGGATAAAAGGAACAAATGCTTTGCCATATAATTTTTCAACATCGCAATTAATATGGTAGTCTGTAACCGGGTACACCTGCCATACAGGATGTTTAAGGGAATACTCAATAGTGGTGTTTTCATTCAACTTATTATAGCCGTGATAGTGTTCGAAAATGAATTCTTCGGCTGATAGCTTTTTAATATCCTGCAGCACTGGTAAAGCTTTTACGTTTAGGGTATTCCAGTTATCCTTCTGTTTCCACGAATATTCTACTGTTATAAGATCGTTTTCCAGCGAAACAGAATGATGCATGGCAGCAACGCTGTAATGTTCGTTATACAGTCTGTTAGCTAGGGTTGCAATCATGTATTTCGGTACAATTTCAGATACAAAGCCAACGCCTCTTTTATATTGATTGCCATCATGGTGTTTGATGTAGTATCGAAGGTTTACTTCTTCAAAATTTACATGCCCCGGCCATTTAACGCCCATTACCCTGGTATTATTAAACAGGAAACCTACTACACTTACCAGCGCCTTGCCATCGTAGTAATCAATTCCGGTAAAGGGAGGCAAATGCTCATTTAAAATATCCGGGTCAACTTCGTAATTAAACATGGCGAGGTATTCCCAACTGGCTGATAAAAACACACCTGAACCCATGTTAATTTAGTTTTGAAGTTTTGATGCCAGGCTTTGCATATTCATAGCGGTCTAACAATTTGGTTTCATAATAAGCATCTGCGCCGTTGCTGCAAACCGATAATGCGTTGTCAAGTTGTAAAAAGCCATCAGGTAATAAAATATCCTGGTCTATTTGAATACACCGTATTTGTC